>JALUUU010000104.1 GCA_027021185.1 archaeon
GATCCTGGATATACCCATGGACAGGCTCTCCAGGATAGTTGAAAGGATAAACAATGAGACAGGGCTGGACGTCGGCTCGACCGGGGACGACTTCAGACGCCCTGTGGAGTGCCTCGGCCCGGTGCGCTGTGAAAACGCTCTCATTGACACTATAGGGATAACGAGGTACTTCATGAGTGAGGAGGGCTATCTTGACGATATCCAGTTCCCAAGATTCCCACACAAGTGCAAAATAAAGATTTCAGGATGCCCCAATGATTGTGCCCGCGGCTCCCATAAGGCAGATATATTCATCGTCGGAGTGTTCAGAGATGCCCCAAAGGTGGACCAGGAAAAGCTGAAGAGGGCAGTAAAAAATGGAGGGGATCTGAGAGAGGTTATGAGGCGATGTCCAGGCGGGGAGGGGACCCTGGGTCTCACAGACGGCGTCCTGGAAATAAATAACGCCTCCTGCCTCCACTGCATGTTCTGCATTAACCGGTTCCCAGGGGCCATAAGGCCTGGAGACGACAGGGGTGCTGCGATTCTGGTGGGGGGCAAATCAAGAGGAAAATACGGCCCTATGCTTCCTAAAGTTCTCATGCCCTTCGTAAAGCCGTCGCCTCCTCACTACAGAGAGATCTTCGATGTCATCGACAAAGTTGTGGATTATTGGGATGAAAATGCCATGAAGAAAGAGCGATTAGGCGACTTCATATACCGGGTGGGTTTTGACAAGGTCCTTGAGGCCGCTGATATTGAAGTAACTCCACAGCATTTGAAGGCTCCCCGCGACAACGCCTACTACCACTGGAAAGCAGAGGAGGTTGTATAGGAGAGAAAAGATGGTAGGTATTGGCGTTCCGGAGCTCATGATCCCGGATGTACTTAGGCGAAACTACGGACGGTGGGAATCCCATGAGGTGGTTAAGCCAGGGGTTCTTAAACACGTCTCTGAGTCGGGGGAGGAATGCTATACTGTCCGGGTTGGCATGCCAAGCAATGCGAGGATAAGTACTAAGACAGTCTTGGCTTTCTGCGATCTTGCCGATGAATATTCAGATGGTTACCTGCGCTTAACTCAGAGACATGCCCTGGAGTTTGTAGGCGTCCCTGTGGAGAAAGTGGACAGTCTGATAAGAGATATCACGGCTATGGGGTATGTTGTCGGTGGATTGGACCGGTCCCTCCATAATATCGTCACCTGTGCAGGATGGTTTCACTGCCAGCTTGGAGCCACAGACCCCCTTTCTCTGGCCCAGAAACTAAATGAGGCCTTCTTTGAAGACTTCGGAGATGAGGCTCTTCCCGCAAAGCTGAAGATATCCATCGCCGCATGCCCGAACAACTGCGGAGAAGGTATCACCGCTGACATCGGCATAATAGGAATCCACAGGGACATCCCCAGGGTAATAAAGGAAAATCTGAAGGAATGTGAGCTTCCCTTAGTGGTATCTATTTGCCCGACCGCCGCCATCAAGCCAAAAAGAGGAGATGGCCTCGTTATAAACCCCGATCGCTGTATGCACTGCGGGTCATGCTACATGACTTGCCCAGCTCTGCCCATAGGAAACGCCGAAACAGACGGCGTGGGTATCTTTGTCGGGGGGAAGGCTGGTACTTCAGGAAATGGCCCTTCTTTTGCAAAACTTGTTGTACCTTACCTCCCCAACCATCCCCCCGACTGGACAGAGGTGGTGAACGAGGTTAAAAAAATAGTCGACGCATGGAGAAAGGATGCCCGTGCGTATGAGCGCATAGCGGATTGGATTGAGCGGATTGGATGGGAGCGCTTCTATAAATTAACGGGTATAGAGATCTCCTCTAAGTCGATGGACAACTTTGTTTTCGCATTAGAGCGTAGCCTAAAAGACAATGTCAGGCTAAGGTGGTGACGTGGGGGTTCTGAAGCTGGCCTGTCCGAACTGTGGATTCGTCATAGAGGAATTCACAGATGAAGAGCTGGCCACCAATCCACGTAAAGCAAAGAGATTGAAGTATCTTAAAAGAAAGCAAAGCTGGCCGTGTGCCAGCTGTGGCAGAGTTCTTATGGGCTATAAAGAATTAAGAGAGGGAGATAGTTAAACTATTTTATTCTTCCTCTAGAGTAATAGCTCCCTCTGGGCAGCTGTCCACTGCTTCTTGGCAGTCGCAACTGTCGCAGCCTTCCTCGTTTATTACATGGGACTTTCCGTCCTCACCTATCTCGAAGACCTCGGGACAGAGGGCCTCACAGGTTCCGCATCCGGTGCATAATGCATAGTCTACTACAGGCACAGCCATTCTTTGTCCTCCTTTTTTTCAGACCCTTCAGCCATTCATGATAAATAAATCTTACGCAGGGATCATACATTACTCATTGATTATCCTCTGGGGATGCGTGTATATATTCATCCCCCTACCCCTGACAAAGGCGGCCAGGGTAAGATTAGTTTCCTTAGCGCATTCAATGCCGGAAGATAAGGGAGCAGTCCTGGAGGCTATAATTGGAAGATTTACTCTGGCGACTTTTATCACCATATCCCCAGGAAGGCGTCCGCTACTGAGGATGTAGCTTTTACCAAAGTCTACCTCTTCTTTAATACCGAGCCCTATAACTTTGTCCAGGGCGACATGCCTGCTCACATCTTCTACTAAAAAGAAGTGTTCCTCACCTGCCAATGCCACAGAGTGCACGCCGCCAGTTTTCCGCCACACCTTGGAGTGTTTGCGGAGCTTTATCATATTCTCGTATATCTCCTTGGCAGGAACCCTAAGATCAGATGTGACCCATACATCCTCCGTCTCTATTCTCGCCCTCCATCCCGAGACACAGTCGCTCAGGATGTAATTATCATAAGTGAGATCAAAACTGGCAGTGGCTTTTACAAAAACAGTATTCCCTCGGACATCTACTTTTTTCACTTGCTCAGGCCTTTTGATCAGTCCTTCTCCGAAGCAGTACCCGAGGGCGAATTCCTCCTCGAATCCGGGAGAGATCTTTACCCTGGCCACGGGCCTATCATTCACAATGAGGCGTAGCTCCCGCTCAACCGCAACATAGTCCTTTATTATTTTCCCCTCCCTGAAGGCCTCTACCTCCAGGAACATCTCTTTGTCCTCGGAAAACATAGGGTAGAAGATATATAAGCTTTCCCAGGGATAAAAATTTTCCTCTCTCATTACCTTTATATAGCGCCTCCCAGAATCTATTCTCCAATGGAGCAGAAGGTAATTATATACCTATTTTTCGTCCTTCTCATAATCCCGGATGTCCATGCTCAGAGTTTCGAAAAAATATGGGCCGACAGCATGGCGAGTCCCACAGCGATAGGTTCCGTGGATTTAGATTCGGATGGGATTGTGGATGCAACGGTCGTGGGGACTTTGATGAAGACGGCTGTCTATAATAATATTGGAAAACAATGGGAGGTTTCTGTTGGAGACATCAAGGGCATCACCGCCGCTGATTTGGATGGAGACGGATACAAAGACGATGTTGTTATAGCTTCATCGAGGATATATGCTCTTGACTCTGCGGGGAATACTCTGTGGAGCTTTAATAAATACGGTTACTCTGTATTAGCCCTCGATTTAAATGGGGACGGCCTATACAATGAGATCGTGGTTGGTGGGGATGGCATAATCCTCGCCCTAGACAATAAAGGCGCCGTTCTCTGGAATGTCAGTGTATCAGAAGTTGTGAGGCATCTTGCAGAAATCGAAGGGGGTATAGTTGCAGCTTCTGGACAGTATGTCAGAAAAATTAAGAAAACAGGAAGCGTCGCTTGGTCCATCAGGGTTTCGAGCAATGTAGGGGGCCTTGTTAGCTTGGACACGGACAAGAATGGGAAAAAAGACAGTGTTGTAGTTGTTTCGCTGGATGGCAACATCGCAGCCTTTAACTCGAATGGAGCAAAGACCTGGCCTGGCTTCTCCAAGCCCGGTTTCGATGGCAGTGTGTATATACAAGCCCTTGACCTGGATTCAGACGGATACATAGGAGAAGCCATTGTTAGCATGGGGTCCCTGTATGCCTTTGACTCAAAGGGTAAACTTGTGTGGCAGAGCAGTGTAGCCGCATATGCCACAGAATGCCTCACAAGCATCGATCTCGATGGAGATGGGAGGCTGGACGACATAGTGATAGGGACGAATGATAAAATCTACGTCTTAAACGCCAAAGGTAAAAAACTCGATACTCTAAATTTCGGCTCAAACTTCATTGCTTCTGTGGATCTGAGCGGGGATGGAAAGATAAATGACGTTATAGCTGTGAGTGAGTCAAAACTCAGGATCGAAGCGTATGAGGTCTCAATAAATGACAGCACCACAGCTCCTCCAGAGAAACCTCCTGAGACACAGCCAGTAAAAAACGAAACCACAGAAGAAGCCCCGCCGATTAATGAATCTTCCCTGCAGAAACCTGATAATAAGACACAACAGCAAGTGGAGGAGTCTATTGAAAAACTCATTGTAGATGCAGGACCAGCTATAACGGCGGTGGAGGGTGTGGCCGTCACTTTAACGGCTCAGGTGAACGTCAGCGATCCATCAAGAAAGATAGTGGCGTATCTCTGGCTGGAGAACACCACCATATTGAACACTGATGTCTCCCAGAGCAAACTTACAAGGATTTTCTCTCCAGGGAACCACACGATAACTCTCAGGGTGATTGACGATCAGGGAAATACCGGAATAGACACGGTTTCTGTAACAATAAGGAAGGCCGCCATCTCAGCCAAGCCCTTGGACTCAGATAACGATGGATTAACTGATGAACAAGAGCGTCTCTTAGGCACAGATCCTCTTATTCCCGATACCGACGGTGACGGCTTAATAGATTCCAAGGATCCGAATCCCCTTGTTCCCGGAAAAAATGGAAAACAGCTTGGTGGCAAACTGAAATGGGTTGTTGTGGCCGTGGTGGTAATGGTAGTTGCTCTATTCATTCTAAGGAACAGGATTCAAGACTTCCTTTGGGAGCGGGGCTTGATTAGATGAACTATTTGTGGGCAAGCTTGTGAGACGCCTCGAAAAAAACTCCAGCAAGGTCTACGCCTATATCCTGGATATCCAGAATGTCAAGTTCAACTTCCATGGGCTCGACAAGCTCTATTAGCAGAGGCCTGTGTTTTACCACCAAGTCAAATACGCTCTTTGCATCGTAGACAAAAACTTCCACCCCTATTAAACCCTTAAAGCCGTCGGTCTTTTCCAAGTCCTGCGCCTTGACCTTGTTGATCATGACATCGTTTTCGAAAGAGTCCAGCAGCGTCTTAACGGCTTCATCCTCAGAATCTGCCGCAGCCTCTATAACTAGCTTTATCCTTAGTGCGCCCTCTTCTAATAGGTCATCTATTTCATCTTGGCTCAGGCCAACTTTTTTCCTTGTTTTTCCTTCTTTTATGAGTTTGTAGCCTATGTTATACTCCTCAAAGAAGTCTTTAGTTATCCTGGCAACCTCTCCCAAGGCCTTAAGGAACTCTTGTCTGTCAAGAAATAGCTTCTCAGGAGCTGAGACGATGATGGCAGAGGGACCATATTTTATCGCCGCAAGAAGATAATCTAGGAAGTCGTCGAATTCGGCATCGACCTCCACGACGGACGAATAATTGTTTCCTTCCTCTAGAACCTCCTCGAACTTCGTCCTTTTGACTCTGACGTTTTTCTCGTTTTTCATCTGCTCGACAAGTTCTTTCAGGGCGTCTTTCACGACTGGCTCTGACCTTGCCTGAGCTTCTATGTAGAAAATACTTTTTATCACAGTGGCAAGGTTTAAAAAGGTTGGTATAAAAACCTTCTGCTGAGGTTTTAATCATGCCATTCCATCCACAGGTAACCCCCATAGTGCTTGTAATTCTTGGCCTGTTCCTGTTTCTGGTGGCTCCCAAAGTTGTTGGGTTCCTGATTAAGGTGATAGGGATCTTCCTCCTTCTTGCAGGAGGAGCGGCATATTTTATCAAACCCCTCGCCGCTCCTTTCCCAGAGTTCGCCCCGATTCTGCCCATAATAGCCGGCCTGGCCCTTATATTCGTGGGTAAGGGAATTGCTCAGACAGTGCTTAGGCTGGCGGGTTTAGCGGTCATCGTCTGGGGGTTGATGGGGCTTGGAGTTATCTAACTATGGCAATCTCTGTGCCGCATTTCTGGCACCGATTGTCCTCTGTTAGTCTAACTACACGTACAGAGAAACCCCGTCTCTCAAGCAGCAATTCTCCGCAGTTATAGCAATACGTATTCTCCCCTTCATGACCAGGGACGTTGCCGGTATAAACGTAACGAAGTTTTTTGAGGCCGATCTTTCTAGCCTCCTCCAGAGTCTCCAGAGGAGTCATAGGCACATCGAGCATCAGATAGTCGGGATGGAAACGGGTGAAATGAACGGGGATGTCTTTGTTGAGCCCTGCCACCCAGTCGACAAAGGATTCAATCTCCTCTTTATCGTCATTTTTTTCGGGTATCATCAGATATGTAAGCTCCACGTGGATACCTTTGTGGACACAGTCCTCCACCCTCTCCAGAACGGGGGCAAGCTTGGCTTTAGCCACCTCTCGATAAAACTCTTCATGGAAGGCCTTCACGTCTACGTTAACGGCGTCGAGGTAGGGGGCAATAAGCTCCAGGGCCTCGTGGCTGAAGGAGCCGTTGGTGACGTATACTGTGTAGAGCCCCTCTTTTTTGGCTAGCTTGGCTGAGTCCAGGGTGTACTCGAACCAGATGGTCGGCTCGTTGTAGGTCCACGCTATCCCCTGGCATCCCTCCTCTTTCGCCCTGGTGACAGCTTCCTCTGGGGAGTATTTAATCAGCATGTCTCTGGCCTCCTCGATCGGGGTCTGGGATATGGTGTAGTTCTGGCAGTGCAGGCACCGATAATTGCAGCTCACAGTCCCAAGGGAGAAAACTAGAGAGCCGGGATAGAAGTGAAACAGGGGCTTCTTCTCCACAGGATCCACGGCGATGGATGAGGCGAGGCCGTAGTTGAGGGTGTAAAGGGTGCCGTCTTTGTTCTCCCTAACCTTGCAGAAGCCACGTTTTCCCTCAGCTATTATGCAGCGGCGGTAGCAGAGGTTACATCTCACCTTTTTTTTGTCCTGTTTTTTCCACAGGAGAGCTTCTCTCATCACTCTATATCAGAAGGTTCACAATCGCAATGTGGCCTATTCATATTTCGGAAAATGAAAGATAAAGTATATATCAGCACGGCATCGTGGCTGTGATTGGGGGCTGTTTTATTGAGCGCCGCTGGCTTGGAATGGGGGAAGTTCCATAAAGGCTATCGCTTATTAGTAGATGCTTGGTGGAATAAGAGGGACATAATCGCGGACGGCGCCGCCGTTGAGTCCAGTCAATTCATCGTTATCTTGATGCTGCTCTCCCTGTTTGTTAAGATCATACACGCTTCATTCACTTCTTAATAAGGACACTAGGGGGTTGACTTGAAGGCCTCGTATCCCCTGTACTCAAGCTTCTTTACAGAGCCGTCATCGCATACCACATCTGCCCCATCGGCCGTCACCTCTCCTATCACTGTGAGTCTTGTCCCTAATGAGCGGAACTCTCTTAGCAGGGATTCGTATTTATCTCCGGGCAGGGTGAAGAGCAACTCGTACTCCCCGCCTTTGTGATAAAGGATCTCTTCCCTCTCCTGGGGATTGGATGCTATCCCGAGGGAGTCCTCGTCGACGGGCAGGCGATCCTCATATATCCTAAACCCGACCCCGCTGGCCTTGGCGATTTCATGCAGACTGAAAGCTAGGCCGTCTGACACGTCAATACATGAGGTGGCGTATCTACCAAGGACAACGCCCTCCCTGATCCGGGCATTTGGTCTGTACGCGGCCTCCATGGCGCGCTTAGGGGCCTTGAGATTGTGGACGATGGCGTGATAGCCCGCGGCGCTGGTGCCGATTTCTCCGGTGACGAGGATGAGGTCGCCGGCTTTAGCACCTTTTCTGAGGAGGAGCTGATTCCTCTTAACCTTGCCGAGAGCTGTGGCAGTTATTAATAGCTCTCCCTGCTCTTTAGTGTCTCCTCCCAGGACGCAGGTGCCGTGCTCCTGGCATGCCTTATGTATGCCCTCAGCTATCCCTTTTATGAAGTGATCCTCGGTGTCTCCAGGAAGGCCATAGGAAAACAGCAACCCCAGGGGCTCTGCCCCCATGGACGCTATGTCGCTCAAGCAGGCATTCACTGCGTACCTCCCAATAACATCGGGGGGCATCTCCAGGGGAAAGTGGGTTCTGCGGGAGAGGAGATCTGTAGAGGCCACAAGATAATGCTCAGAGTCAAACTCCAGGACACATGCGTCGTCACCTATGGTTAGGACAGCCTTCTCACAGTTGCCATACACGTCTTCAAAGATCTTTATAGCTCTGCGCTCACCCAGTTCAGACAGCTTCATCTTTAATCCTCCACTGAAACGTCTAAGACGATGTGGTATCTCCTTGGGGCGTATGGCCTCACAACTTTCCTGTTCAAGATGGTTGCTTTTCTATTTTTCTCCTCCGCAACTTCCATGACGAGCCTCTCCTTGGAGGTGAATAAATCCTCCTCTGGGGAGACCGTGTAGAAATGTATCACGCCGTCTTTAACAACATCAAAGGCTAGATCGAGGTATTTGTGTGAGTGCAGGGGGAGGTTCATAATAGCCCTGTCCGCTTCCTCCGGAGCAACCTGTCTGCAGTCCCCTAGGAGGGCGGTTACCTTGTCTGCGACCTTATTGAGCAGGATGTTCTCTTTTAGGAGCTCATATGCCCTGGGGTTGGAGTCAATGGCATACACCTTGACATCCCTGTTCTTGGCCAGCAGGATAGAGAAAGGACCCACACCCGCGAAGAAATCTACTATCACCTCCCCATCCCTCACCTGCTGGAGAATGCGCTGCCGTTCATAGGCCAGGCGGGGGGAAAAGTATACTCCGGCGATGTCAACCCTGAATAGGCACCCGTGCTCCCGGTGGAGGGTGACTGTGCTCTTCTGCCCCCAGAGATGCTTCAGCTCTCTAGTCCTTAGGTCGCCTTTCACTGCTCCAGCTTTTTTGAAAACACCTTTGATGTTTTTGTGGGCCTTAGCCAGGCTCTCAGCTATCCTTTTTTCATGTATCCTCAGCTCATCGGGAACCTCAATTATAGCTAAGTCACCGATTATATCAAAGGATCTGTGAACCTTCTTCAGCTCCTCGGAGTCAAGGAACTCCTGGAGGTACTCTCTGAAGCTTTTCCGGCCTATTTTCTGGAAGTCCTCCTCCACGATCTGGTATTCATCTCCGAGATAGACCTTTTTCTTTAACGGGAAGATCACGAAGTTTTTGTGATATTTCACTTTTCTTCCTTTATAGAAGGCACCGGTGGAGAGGAGCTTTTTCTTCACCTCTTCGGCATCCTTCACCGGAACCTTTAAACCTATGCCCATTTCATTCTCCCAACATGCTCGTCTTCATAGGCCTCGGCCTCTATGACCATCGAGACCTGACAATCCGTGGTCTTGAGGAGGCTAAGAGCTGCGATTTATTATTCATGGAGGAGTATACAAGTTTTTTGCCGGGAGCAGGGAAAAGAGACATAGAGGCTGTGGTGGGGAGAAAGATACGCTCCGTTAGCCGTAGAGAAGTTGAAGACGAGGGCGAGGAGGCGATACTGGAGCCGGCAAAGATCAGTAAAGTTGGTTTTCTGGTCCCGGGGGATCCTCTGATTTCCACCACCCATGTTTATCTCCGGCTCAGGGCTGAAGAGCTAGGCATTACTACAAAGGTCGTTCACAACGCCTCTATTTTATCTGCGGCTCCTTCAATTTCAGGCCTGCAGAACTACAAATTCGGAAGATCCACCAGCATACCTTTTCCTGAGGAGGGTTTCTTCCCCGAGACGCCTTACGATGTCCTGAAAGAGAATCTGCAGTCGGACCTCCACACCCTTTTTTACCTGGACATCAAGGTAGAAGATGGGAAGATAAGGGCCATGCGGGCAAGGGAGGGGGTGGATTACTTGCTAAGGATAGAGGACAGGCGTCGAGAGGGCGTATTCCCTGATAACAAGCTGTGCATTGCTCTAGCGGGGGTGGGGTCATCGAATCCCGTTATCAGGGCGGAGGTGGCGGGAAACCTGCGCAGCTCTAGGCTTGGAGCCCTACCCCAGTGTCTTATCGTGCCAGGGAAGCTTCACTTCATGGAGGAGGAGTATCTCCGGGCCTTTGCAGGGCTTCGTTGAAGCCGCAGTCCCAGCACACGTTAAGGTATCCCCCTCCTACGTCTTCACAGCAATGAGAGCAGACCGCGTACCCCAGGTAGTTACACTCCTCAACCCTCTCCTGTCCTGAGGAGATACCACAAACCTTACAAATCATCTTTTATAATTATGTTATGAGAACTAATAAAGATGTCTTCCTCGCTGCAGCTCCATAAAAAAGGTCTTAGGGTTCTCGGGATAGCTGAGAGCTTCGTAAAAGGGGGGAAGGAGTCAGTTCTTGCGGGGGTCGTGATGAGGGCAGATCTGCAGATAGATGGTTTTTCTTTTTCAAAGATCACGGTGGGCGGTATGGACGCCACTGAGGGTGTGTTAGGGATTTTCAATAAACTTGACCGCCGTGATATAAACGCTCTTTTTCTTAACGGATGCGTCATCAGCTGGTTCAATATCGTGGACCTGGACAAGGTATATGAGGCATCGGGACTTCCAGTGTTCTGCGTCACCTACGAGGAGTCAGAGGGACTTGAGAAATACATTAAAGAGTACTTCGACGACGCTGAGGAAAGGATAAAGGCGTACAGGGCGTTGGGACCGCGGAAAAAGATAGTCCTCCACACGGGGCACGAGGTCCTGGTCAGATACCTGGGGGTGGAGACCAAGGGAGATGCTAAGGCTCTCCTTGACAGATTCACCCTACAGGGCGCGATACCTGAGCCCCTTCGGGTGGCTAGACTGCTGGCGAGGGCCTTGCTGAGGGATGAGAGATGAAAGAATCGATGAAGGATCTTCTCAAAGAACTGTGGATATCAAAGGCCAAGGACAACCTTCCCGACGAAGGCTCTCTGGCAGAAAAATTCGGCCTAGATGCCTTGAAGGAAGCTGAGAACAGGGGGCTGATTAAGGTCTCAGAAAGCGTTACCCTTACCCAAAAGGGCAGAGAGTGCTTAAAAGTCGTCGTGTGCGGCGGGGTTTTCGACATCCTGCACCCCGGCCACGGCTTCTTTCTGGAGAAGGCAAAGAGCCGCGGTGACATCCTCGTGGTCGTGGTGGCCAGAGACTCTACTGTTGAGAAAAGAAAGAGGATCCCCGTAGTACCGGAGAGACAGCGTCGAGACATGGTCAGCTACCTTAAGCCGGTGGATCTGGCAGTCCTGGGTGGGGAGGGCCATCCATTAGACATTATAGAGGATCTGAAACCGGATATCATCGTCCTGGGCCCGGATCAGAGGCACAGCGAAGAAAAACTGCAGAAGGCTCTGGGTGAGAGAGGGATTGAAGTCGAGGTTGTCCGGG
>JALUUU010000105.1 GCA_027021185.1 archaeon
TGCCAGGGCTGACGGGAAATGTGGAGTATGCCAGGGGCATGAGATAGGCTGATGGGGAGGCGCCTGTAAGCCTAACAGCTTCCTTCACGGCCTCTTCAACGTCGTCTACGCACTGGAAGGGCAGATGCCTAGAGAGCTTCTCAGGTAGGGATGAGACCATTATGACATGCACTTTCTCTGCTTTGAGGAGGGTGGAGTAGGCATTATGCCCCACGACCTCAAACTCTTCTAGAAGCTTTTCTTTTGCCCTGGAGGGGGAGTACTTAAACCAGTGGAGGAATCCTTCATGTCCCAGACCCTCTCTGCACTCTGCCAGAAGGATTATGACGCCTCCTTCCCTGACGGCGTGAAAGGCGTTGTCCAGGGCTTTATGGGCCTGGTAATAGTTAATGTCCTTGGGATACCCTCCAGGACTGGAGATAACTATATCGGCCTTTTTGTGGATCTCTCTGCCATAGATTTTTTCAACCAGGTTGCAGCCCTCTAGGTGGGCGGCGATATAGTCTCCTGCGAATATCCCCGCGGCATCGCCTTCGGCGTTCAGGACGATGTTTATTAGAAAGTCGGGTTTAAGCATATCTGCGGCTTCCAGCATGTCTTCGTGGACGGGATTACCGCGTAGCCTGCCGGTTGTGGCTCCAGGCTTGAATAAGAGGCGATGGTTCTGCTGGATTGTTTCATACGCCGATATGCCTGGAAGAACACTTTTTCTGCCTCCGGTGAAGCCGGCGTAGTAGTGGTATTCCACTAATCCCGTGAGGATGCATTTATCAGCCTCGACGACCGATTTATTAAGCTTCACCTCTGTGCCCCTGGAGGATGTGCCCATGTAAATGTGGTCTTCTCTGTTGCGGCAGTCATGGTCCATGTAGCTTATCCTCTCGGCGACCTCCTGACCGAGGATCCTTATCTGCTCTTTTTTTTCCTGGGGGCGGTGGGCCCCGCAGGCGAACACGACGAATACGTCCTCGTCTGGCACACCCGCCCTGTTCAGCTCGTCCAAAAGCAAGGGAAGAAAAAACTGGGTCTTGTAGCTCCTTGTCACGTCAGAAACCAAAACCGCCACTCTGTCCCCTGGGCTGCATATATCCTTCAGGCTCCTTAAGGATACGGGGTTCCTTAAGGCTGTGATGAAGGATTCCTCAAATGACTCCAGGCCTGGGGTATCGAGAGGAGAGAGCTTTCCGAGAAACTTAACGCCTCTGGGGAGGAATAAATCCGCCGTGCCGGAGCCGTAGGGGAGGCTGAATACGCGCATAAAAACTTCACGGGATTTTGATGGCCTTGACCCTGAGCTTGGCGAAGTCCTCTTTTACCTCGGCTTTGAAGCCCAGGCCTGCGAAAACCTCCTCCAAAAAGGTCTTAATGAACTTTTTCATGGGCTCGTCGGTCACTAGGGTGTACTCGCCCTCAGACGTCTTTCTGAGCTTGTAGAAATTGCAGGCCTCGAGCCTCTGCAGGACCTCCTCCGGGGTGCGGAATTTCTTTACAAACTCCTCGGCGTGGGCCCTTGCGACTCTCTGATGGTCCTCCCAGAACTTGTCCTTCTCCGGGGAGCTCTCAATAAGTTTCAAAAACAGCAGAAAGTGATCTATGTCTAGGATTATGTGCTCCCCGTGAGCAAGCATGTCCACGTAGGTGTTTATCCTTTCACTCCCGTGCTCATCAATCACCTCTTTGTTCTCAGAGTAAAAATGGAGGGCCCTCCTTATTAAGCCGCTTTTAGAGAGTTTAGACTCTGCTTTTAGCTTTTCAAAGAGTCTGTTAGTTTCTTTGTCAAGAGCAATGGTGATTCTGACGGGATTCTTCATGATTGATAATTAACCTTCCTCATTATATATCTTATGCCAAGACTGATTTCATAATTCTTATGAAATATTCTTAAATACAATTAAATATCTATCTTTACAGCGATGGTAAAAGGAGGTTATTGACATGTCAGGGCATGAGGAAGCTAAAGAGAAATTAAAAAAGGCAGGCGTAAAAAACGTACTGTGTTTTTTCAGTGATCTTAGAGGTATCCTCCAGAGCTTTACTATTCCTGCGAAGGAATTCATTGAAGGGGATGCCTACGATACGGGCATAGGCTTCGACGGTTCTTCTATTAGAGGGTTTAAAACCATAGAAATGAGTGATATGGTATGGGTGCCGGATGCGCCCACAACTACTGTTGTTCCGTGGATTGAGGACCCTATACAAAAATCAGCGATCATTTTTGGAGACATTTATGAGGCATTCGGAGAGAAAGGAGGTGGAGTGGTCTCGGATGTGGACCCGAGGGGTTACGTTGCCAGACGCGCCATAAAGAAGGCGGAGAAGATGGGCTACAGAGCCATCTTCGGACCGGAAATTGAGTACTTCGTCTTCGAGAGCGTGGATCCCTCGAACCTGGAGTATGATCTATGGGTTTCTCCAGACGGGGGAAAAGGTGACTCCTGGGGTCCTCCGAGAGTTATGCCTAAGTCTCCAGAGACAAGGCCTGGGAACACGATTCTAAGGCCCAAGGAGGCTTACTTCAGAGCCCCGC
>JALUUU010000106.1 GCA_027021185.1 archaeon
GGTTTTTCTCCTGTTGGAGAGCAGGCGGTCGGCGGGCTTGGTCTTGGAAAGCCTGATCTTGCCGAGGTTCTGCAGCACCTCGTCCAGGTCGACAAGGTCCCTGGGCCCCCGGTAGGTCTTCACCCCAGTGGTCTTCTCCACGACGTCCACGTCTCCCAAAATCATGCCCGGGAGGAGGATCATGTCCACCCTCCGGAGGAGGTCTACGTGTTTTCTCAGCTGCCTCGCCAGGGCCTCAGCCTTTATCAGGGCTGCGACGTCTACGGGTGCAACGAACACCTTGCATCCGTGGTCGGAGGCTACCTCCTTAACCCTGTTCTCCGCCATCCTGCCAGTAACGAGGAGGGGGGTCATGCATAATCCTTTTTAACCCGTGGAAAAAATACTTTTAGCCGTGTTAAGCTCGAAATACAGAGATCAGGCCGGCGCCCTTATCAACCCCGCGGCAAGGGCTCTGGCATCCCTGGGCCTTGAGCCCAACAGCATAACCCAGCTGGGCCTGGTCTCTGGGCTCATAGCAGGGGTTGTTCTCTCCATGGGCATGCTGTGGCTGGGTTTTTTCTCTCTGCTCTTGACAGCCTTCTTAGACGTTATGGACGGGGCCGTGGCCAGGATCACCGGGAGAACAAGCAGGTTCGGCGGGTTTCTCGATGCAGTGTGCGACAGATACTCTGACGCGGCCATCCTCATCGGGATAGCTGTGTATCTTCAGGGACACTATGTCCTCGTTTTCGTGGTGCTGCTTGGGAGCCTGATGGTGAGCTACACCCGCTCCAAGGCCGAGAACTATCTCACCAAGTGCGACGTGGGCATGGCCGAGAGGGCGGAGAGGCTCATAGTGATAATAGCCGCGGCCCTCATAGAGGCTCTGGGACTCTTCTCTCCAGGGAAGGCCTTCGTGGCAGCCCTCTGGGTGCTGGCCGTGCTAACCCACTTGACAGTGCTTCAGCGGGTCCTGTTCACCCGCTCGAGACTGTGATTTTTCAAAAAATTTTAGCGAGTTAGAAAAACCCCCTGGTAATGTGATAACCTGCGACTACATCCCTGTCCCCGAGGAGGCTGTGGACGAACTCCTAAGGCTTGCGAGGCTCAGGGAAGGGGAGGTTATATACGACCTCGGGTGCGGAACAGGGGAGCTCCTCCTCAGAGCTGCCAAGTTGGGCGCCAAGGGCGTGGGGGTGGAGGTCAGCAGACATCTGGCGGAGTGGGGGAGAGAGAAAATCAGGGAACAGGGCTACGAGGACAGAGTTGAGATAATAAATGGCAACTTTTTCTCCCCCAGGTTCTGGGCCCACCTGAGAGATGCCGAAAACAAGCCCTATGCCCTGGAAAAAGCCGATGTGGTTTACATATATCTCACCCTCCAGGTGCATGAAGCCCTGAGGCCTTATCTGGAGAAGGAGCTCCGGGAAGGGGCCCGGGTGGTTTCCTATGCCTTCAGGCTCAGCCAGTGGAAACCCGTTGAGAAAGCCGTCATAGGGGAGACGCCTGCGTATCTCTTCATTAAGGGAAAGAGCTTTTGATGGGAGGTGAATGCCTTGGTTGCGAATGAGTATGTAGCTCTGCCAATGGATGTGATGCAGAAAATGCTCAGCCTCGCCGGGCTGAAGAAAGGCGAGACCCTTTTCGTGCCCAGTTGTGGGAGCGGTGACCTGCTCATTCTGGGGGCCAAGGAATACGGGGCAAGGGGGGTTGGGATAGAGAGGAGCAGGGCCCTGGCTGGTGCGGCCAGGGAGATCATCCGGGAGAAGGGACTTGAGGACATGATCGAGATAGTCTGCGACAACTACCTCTTCCCCCGGTTCTGGGCCCACCTGGGAGACGCCGAAAACAAGCCCTACGCCTTCCGAAACGCCGACGTGGTTGCGTACTACCTGTCCCTATTCATCCAGGAACAGCTTAGGTCGAAGCTGGAGAAGGAGCTCCGAGAGGGCACAAGGGTGGTCTCGTATGCCTTCAAGCTCATGGGATGGGAGCCGATAAAAGTGGAGAGCGTGAAGAGGGACGACACCGAGGTGCCTATCTACGTCTTCGAGAAAGGGAAAAGCTTCTAGTCAGAGGTTCTGGGTTCCATCCCCTATGGACCCAGAATGTTTTAAAGAGGGGGCGGCAAAGACTGTAACCCTGATGGAGGATAGGATAAGAAAGATACTAGAATACAGGGTTATCGCAGTAGTCGGCATGTCTAGGAACCCTGAGAAGCCGTCCCACTACGTGCCGCGCTACATGAGGGAGCACGGATACCGCGTAATCCCTGTCAACCCCGCCGCCGGGAAGATTCTGAGCGAGCGCAGCTATCCGAGCCTTGATCGGGTGAGGGAAGAAATAGACGTGGTGAACATCTTCCGGCCCTCTGAAGAAGTGCTGTCAATAGTTAGAGAAGCCGTTCGGATCGGGGCAAAGGCCGTGTGGATGCAGGAGGGCATAGTCAACTATGCGGCGGCAAGATATGCGGAGGAAAAAGGCCTCCTCGTGGTCATGGATAAGTGCATGATGAAAGAACAT
>JALUUU010000107.1 GCA_027021185.1 archaeon
TGTGGTATACATTCTCCTGGCAAGGCGGGTTATCCTTATGCTAGGCTTCTCAGCCCCGTAGGGCACGTTGACGTTGAGGAGGTCCACTCCCTCGGGAAGCCCTTTATCCAGCACATGCCGGGCGAGCCTTCTGAGGACCTTCTCAGCCGTGGAGAAGTCCAGTCCCTCGCCCTCGTCGAAGCTGAACTCCTTGCCTGTGTGGAGGGAGATTGCCACAGCCGGCACCCCCTGGCTTGCTCCCTCTAGGGCTGCCCCCACAGTGCCTGAGGTGGTGGCCTCGGAGCTCATGTTCTCTCCCATGTTTATCCCTGACACCAGGAGGTCGGGGCTGTCCTTTAATATGCCGTGGATTCCGATTATCACCGCATCTGCTGGCGTCCCGGCTATGGAGTATGCCTCAACTTTCAGGGCGCCGCTCTTAGTTATGCCCACGGGTGAGAAAAGGGAGATGCTTCTTCCTACGCCGCTCTGCTGCATCGCAGGAGCAACCACGACTATTCTCCCCAGCCCCCTTACGGCCTCCGCCGCTGCCTTGAGCCCCGGTGAAGCGATGCCGTCGTCGTTCACTATCAGGATCGTCTTCATATTATAATCTATGGGGCTTCTCCTCTAAAAAGTTACACCAGTCTCCAGGAGCCTTCCTTGAGAGCCTTTTTTACCCTCCGGATATCCCCCTTGCTGAGGTTGTACTTCCTCGCCACGTCGTCCCGGTACTCGAAGACCAGGATGTTGACGATGTCCCTTACCTTGAGTCTCAGCTTCATTTTTTTCAGTTTTGACAGTTTTATATATAAAAAGTTTTCTGAAAAAAAATTTTAATGGTCCCGGTAAATCTGTTAAAATACGTAGTAGCCTCAGCCAACCTACAGATGGATCTTTTTGGTTAGTCACTTTATGCTTTGAAGTATATTTTTCTTGTTTTACTTTTCCGCTGATTAACGAATCCCGAACCTTAAACGGGAATATGTAAGAGATACAAAATGGTTTCTGATTTCAAATGTTCACTTTTCACGTGCTCTCGGACAATCACTAAGTACATAAAGTGATAAACTTGATTTTATGCTGATATGGAAAACTATCACAGGGAAGTTGGTGGATCTCTCCAGAAAAGAACAGGAAATTCTTGATATCGAGTATGAAAATCTCCAGTATTTCCTTCATACAGGGCATGATTTAGGGCTTCATCCAGACAACAAGCGCCAGGCTCTGAGATCTTACAAGGAGATAAAACGTCGAGAGTACCCTATATTGATTGGGAAGGGTATGTTAAAGCTGGAGGAAAAACCCACTACGATATGCAGGTACCGGGTTCGCATTCCAATTGGGTTATCAAAGTATGGGCTGTGGTGCACCTTTAAATCATATTTTACTGAATGGTCTAGTGTGGAGCTTTGTAGGTCTAAGCTCTACCGCAGAGATGGTGAATATTACCTCTACATAACCATTCGGAAGGAGGTTGCTCTTAAAAAGACATATTCACATATACTGCCAGTGGATTTGGGTATTCGTAACTCCGCTGTGACTGTTTCGCCATCTGGCAAGCCAAGATTCTACGGTAGGCGTCTAAGGCGTATCAGAGGATGGTGGTTTTACATTCATAGAAAACTGGGACGGAAAGCCAAGAAGTGGAGAAATAGGGAGAGCAGACAAATTACTGACCAGCTACACAAGATAGCTAGAGACATAGTTGAGCAGGCTGTTAGGTATGATGCGCTTATAGTGCTTGGGGATCTCAGAGGTATTAGAAAGAAAAAAATGGGTACGGGTAGGCGCTTAAAACGTCTAATGAGCCATTGGCCCTACCATAGGCTTAAAAGCTACATAGTCTATAAGGCAAACTGGAAGGGCATAGCAGTAGTGGAGATAGATGAGGGCTACACCTCTAAAATCTGCTCCGGATGCGGTGCCCTGGGTAGGCGGGAAATCCAAGGCTTATTTAAATGCCCTTCTTGTGGTCTCGAGCTAAACGCTGACGTTAACGCCGCAAGAAACATACGAGCCAGAGGCTATATGCTCCTGGCAGGGGGCGATGTGACACGTCCCATAACCCTGAAGGCTGTTTCTGGTGTTCAGGGAACCTCCAACCGCTTCATGTAGTTGTGGATGTCACCTCGAATTCGCAGTACTCGTACCCGGTTCCCCAGCACTTGAGCTCCCGCACAGAGTATTTCTCCCCGAGGTTTTTCTCCAGGGTGCCTGAGAAGATCCCGGCGTCGAAGTAGCACAGGGTCTTGCCAACGTTCGGCATGGAGACGCAGTCGAAGCATTCCATTATCCGTAAGACGAGGATCTCGTTTTTCTTAACGACCCCTATCTCCCCCAATCCGGTGCGTTTCCAGTAATCTGCGAGCCCCTTCACGACCTCGTCCAGGCTCCCCCCCTTCACCTTGTCCGCCATCACCTCTGTTCCGAGCTCGTATCCCAGGGAGTAAAGGAGCTCGTCCACCTCTTCCTCGGGCATGGCGGTGGCTGTCTTCATTATCCTTAGGAGCACCTTGCTTA
>JALUUU010000108.1 GCA_027021185.1 archaeon
CATGTCCAGGGGCACGAAGCTTATGCCATCAGGGGCCACGGTGGTGTACCTTATGGGCGGTGTGAGCCTGTCGTAGTCGTAAACCCCTATGGCCACGCTGCGCCTGTTGCGGCCGTAGGTGAGATGGATCTTCTCCTGGAGCTGGATGAGCTGGCGAATAGAGGAGTCGTCCAGGGATACGCCTCTAACCACCGCCCCTATGGCCCTGGGCCTGACCTCCTCCACCTTAGCGTCGATCACCAGGGATACGCCAGAAGGCTCCGCCTCTATCTCCGGGAGGCCCTTCTCCAGCCCCAGATGCCCCCGGAGCTCCCGGGCTATGCCCTCCACGCTCCACAGATCAGGGCGGTTAGTATCCTTTATGTCGAGCTTCACCTCGTCTCCATCGAAGCCCTCGAGCTCTCCCTTAACGTAGAGCACCGCCTCCTCCAGCTCATCTATACTGAGCTCCCTGCCCAGGAGCTCCCTCAAATCCCGCAGTGAGAACTCTACGGTGGGCATTTAATACACCGCCTTAGCCTGTCTGAGCCACGCCAGGTCGTTGCTGAAGAGGTACCGGATAT
Organism: archaeon; assembly: GCA_027021185.1. Classification (GTDB taxonomy): domain Archaea; phylum Hydrothermarchaeota; class Hydrothermarchaeia; order Hydrothermarchaeales; family JALUUU01; genus JALUUU01. The sequence continues at coordinate 564 of JALUUU010000108.1, forward strand.
CGTCAACCCCCAGCTTGAACATGGCTAACCTGTCAATCCCTATGCCCCAGGCTATGACCGGGACATCGATGCCCAGGGGCTTCGTCAGCTCCTCCCTGAAGATCCCGCTTCCCCCGAACTCTATCCAGCCCATCTCAGGGTGTTTGGCCGAGAGCTGCACCGAGGGCTCGGTGAAGGGGTAGTAGTCGGGGTAGAACCTTATCTTCTCCGCCCCAGCTATCTCCTTGGCGAAGATCTCCAGTATCCCGAGAAGGTTCTTGAGGCTCAGGGACTCGTCTATCACTATGCCCTCCACCTGGTTGAACTCTATGAGGTGGGTGGCGTCGAGGACGTCGGGGCGATAGCACCTGGCCACCGCGAAGTACTTCCCGGGTATCTCTGGTGCGGAGGCCAGGGTCCGGGCGGATAGGCACGTGCCGTGGGCTCTAGGCATGAGCCTCGCCGCCTTCAGCGGGTCCCAGCGATACCCCCATCCCCTGCTCCCGGCTATGCCCTTCTCGTGGGCCTGCTTAACCCTCTCCACCAGGTCCTTAGCTGGCAGGGAGCCGTGGCTGGGGTGCTTGAGCTGATATGTGCTTGTCCAGTCCCGGGCGGGATGGTTCTGCGGCTGGAAAAGGGCGTCGAAGTTCCAGAACTCGGTCTCTATGATGGGCCCCGTCATCTCCCTGAAGCCCAGCTCAACGAGCTTGCGCTTAACCTTGGCCACGAAGCTCAGGTATGGCTGCCTCTTGCCTGGGTAGATCTTTTTACCCGGGGCCTCCACGTTGTAGGGCTTCAGCCTCACCCTCCTCCACTCCCCGGACTGTATCAGCTCAGGGGTTAAATAGGTGACCTCCTCCTCGATGACGGGCTTCTCCTTGGCCTTGGCCACCAGCTTCCTCTTGAGGAGCAGCTGCAGAAGACCTGCTTCAACCTCCTCCCCCCTGGCCACCTTCTTCAGGGCCTCGGCCACAGGGTACTCCTCCGGGGAGCCAGTCTTAATTATCTTCCCCTCCCTGATGGTGGCCCAGCCGTTTTTCTTGGCCCACATGAGGGCTATGGAGAAGTTATCCACTTTCTCCTTGGCCACGGCGATGTCCACTTCGCCGTCCCTGAGGAGGGCGAGGAGGTTAAGCTCTGGAAGACCCTTCTCCAGGTATCTCTTCCCCTCGTCCGTGAGAATGAACATAGATGTAACTTTCAAGCCCTCAATTAAAATTTTTCGTCTTCACCCCGGGTGCTGAGAGACACCGCATTAGAGGTGCCTGGATGCGGAGGATGTATAAGCTATAAAAAGAGGCGCCGCACAGACTCATAGGCAGAGACCTTTATCGCATGGCATGATAACGGATACTGGGACAGGAATTTACAAAAAAAATATACGGGGTTAATAGATAGGAAAGGGTTGAGGCACATGTTTATCAGTCTATACAACTTCGAGGAAGACGTCCGGAAGAAGTTCAACTTCCGCGACATAAATATAAACGACACCACCCTCCGCGACGGAGAGCAGACCCCGGGGGTCGTGTTCTCCCACGAGGAGAAGCTCCACATCGCCAGGCTCCTGGACGAAATAGGGGTGGAGCAGATAGAGGCCGGCACGCCGGCCATGTCCCCCGAGGAGGTGAAGGCGGTTAAGGCCATAGCCAACGAGGGGCTTAAGGCCAGCATCATGGGGTGGTCAAGAGCGGTTAAGAGCGATGTCGACGCCGTGCTCACCACGGAGTGCGACGCCATCGCCATCTCCATAGCCACCTCCGACATCCACCTACAGTACAAGCTACGCATGACCAGGGAAGAGGTCCTGGACAGGGCCACGAGCATGGTAGAATACGCCAAGGACCACGGCCTCTACGTCTCCCTGAACTCCGAGGACGCCACGAGAACCGACTACGCCTTCCTCCGGGAGTTCGCAGCCAAGGGCAAGGATGCCGGGGCTGACAGGCTGCGGGTGTGC
>JALUUU010000109.1 GCA_027021185.1 archaeon
TGCAAGCCGTTGGGGAGCAGAAAACAAAGCCCACGCAGCACAGCGTTAAGGAGCTTAGGAGCATCGGCATCCAACCAGACATCATAGTCTGCCGCAGCGAGAAACCCCTCCACGAGGAAACCAAGGCAAAGATCGCTCTTTTCTGCGACGTGGGCAAGCTGGATGTCATCAGCAATCACGACGTTGAGAGTGTCTATGAGGTGCCTCTGGTCATGGAGGAGCAGGGGCTTGGAGACAACATCCTGAGCAAGTTAAACATACGGGAGAGGAAATACGATATAGAGGCATGGAAGAAGCTCGTCAGACGGATGAAAAACGCGAAGAAAAAAGTGAATATCGCCGTCGTAGGGAAGTACACCGATCTTCGAGATTCGTATATAAGCATCGTCGAGGCTCTTCGCCATGCGGCCACTGCCCATAACAGAAAAGTGGAGATTACATGGGTGGAGTCTGTAGATCTCGAGGACGACCCCGGGAAAATAGAGGTCCTGAAAGATGTTGACGGAATCCTTGTCCCAGGGGGATTCGGCAAGCGTGGCTCAGAGGGAAAAATACTGGCCATCGAGTACTCCAGAACAAAGGATATACCCTATCTCGGCATATGCTTCGGATTCCAGCTGGCGGTTATAGAGTTTGCCAGAAACGTCCTGGGCCTCGAAGGAGCCAACAGCACCGAACTGGATCCCGATACGCCTTATCCCGTTATAGACCTTCTTCCCGAGCAGAGAGAGATTAAGCAGCTCGGCGGGACGATGCGCCTGGGGGAGATCCCCCTTAAAATCGAGAAAGGCACCATGGCATACAAGATCTATCGTAAAACAGATGTTGGGGAGCGTCACCGTCACAGGTATGAGGTTAACCCTGAATATATTGACAGATTCGAGGAGAAGGGGCTGAAGTTCTCAGGTAAAAGTGACGGCGGCCGGAGGATGGAGATCCTTGAGATCCCTGATCACTTCCATTTCCTCGCAACCCAGTTCCATCCAGAGTTTAAGTCCAGGCCTCTGAGACCTGCTCCAGTTTTTAAGGCTTTCGTTAAAGCCGCCATAAATAAAAAGGAATAACAATGCTGGACGTTGACAGATTCATAGCTGAAGCCACAGAGGATATAAGGACCACAATAGGTGACGGAACAGCCATCATAGCCTTATCTGGGGGAGTGGACAGCTCCGCAGCGGCGGTCCTTGTTCATAAGGCAATCGGGAAGCGGTTGGTGGCAGTTTTCGTTGATCATGGCTTTATGAGGAAAGGGGAGAGAGAGGAGATAGAGGGCCTGTTCAAGGAAAAGATGGGCCTGAATCTCAGGGTGATAGATGCCGCAGAGCAATTCCTCAGAGCCCTCAAGGGAGTCACTGACCCCGAGAAGAAGCGGAAAATAATCGGGGAGCATTTTATCCGTGTCTTCGAGGAAGTTGCCAGGAAAGAGGAGGCAGAGTTCCTCGTTCAGGGGACAATCGCGCCAGACTGGATAGAAAGTGAGGGAGGAATAAAAAGCCACCATAACGTGGCTGGGCTGCCCGGAGGGATGACCTTAAGACTTGTGGAGCCTCTGCGCGACCTTTACAAGGACGAAGTCCGCATAGTGGCTAGGAAGCTGGGGCTGCCAGAGAGCATATCCGAGCGAATGCCCTTCCCTGGCCCCGGACTGGCTGTGCGCATAGTAGGGGAGATAACCCCCGAGAAGCTGGAGGTAGTTAGAGAGGCCAACGCCATAGTTGAGGAAGAAATACGGAAGGCAGGCCTTAAGCCCTGGCAGGCCCTTGCTGCTTTGCTCGAGGGCAAGACCGTCGGGGTTAAAGGGGATATCAGGGATTACGGATACACCATAGCTGTACGGGTTGTTGAGAGTGTTGACGCCATGACAGCCAACGCCATGGAGGTCCCCTGGGAGGTCCTGAGGACAATAATGAAGCGCATCACCCGGGAGGTTCCCGGGGTAACAAGGGTTTTGTACGACCTCACAGACAAACCCCCCGCCACCATCGAATTTGAATAATTCGACGGATAAATTTATATATACCCATGTTAAGATTTCCCGATGTAAACGACAGCGGGGTGGGGTAGCCAGGTCAATCCCGCCGGGCTCATAACCCGGAGAGCGGTCGTTCAAATCGACCCCCCGCTACTAAGTCCGGTCGTACACCGGTGAAGAAACTTTGAGGGGGAGGGGTATCAACTTTATAATGCCTCAGAGCATAGGTTCTGTTTGTGAGAACGCTTAGAATCCACATATATATTTTAACCGGCTTGCTACTTCTATCCGGATGCATAGTTGGAGAGGAAAAACCAGATACAGCACCTAACTCTCCAGAATCGTCTTCTGAGGGCGGAGATAGCCCTGAAGCATCGAATATAAACTTAACTGAGAAACCTTTTGCATCTTTTAATAGCCCCACTAGGAATTTAACCGTGCATTTTATCGACGTTGGTCAAGGAGATTCGATACTCATCCAGCTACCCAACGGGAATGAGATTCTTG
>JALUUU010000110.1 GCA_027021185.1 archaeon
GCACGAGGTAAACCACGCTTACCCTCAAGCCTTGTCTCCACAGTGGCCTCACCATCTCCACCCCGCCCATCTGCTTCTGAGCCGTCTCGAAGACTCCTCTCATCTTTCCTTACTGCCCTATTCCCTGAAGAAAATCAGAAAAGAGAATTGCTATTCAGATTCATCTCGCCACTGGTATTTCTCTAATCGTGAGCCTTGCGCTGTACACGTAGACGCCTCTGCCTATAAAGTGTTCCAGCTTTTCCACGGGGGTGAAGAACAGGGTCATGGTGTCATCCTTTAGTGAGACCGTGGGATGGGCCTCTGTGCGCCTGTTAAGCCTCAGCAGCACGCGGCTGAGTTCCTTTTCTTTTTCCCTCTGAGTCTTTATCTCTCCAGTGATGATGACGATCCCGCCGTCGGTGCCCCTCTTTATTTCTGAGAGGAGGAACTCCAGGGGGACGTGCTCGAAGTAGGCGGTCTTGGAGGTCGCGCCGCCCTGCCTATCCCTTAAAACCTTCACGCCCAGGGAGTAGATCCCTGCTCCGGAGCGCCTTCCCACCCTGTACACGTCCCCGCCGAGGTATACGAGGAGCTCATCATGGCCCATGGCCCCTACCACCGGGGCAGTCACCTCCAGGGGCATCTGGGTGTCCCTCCATACACCTTTTATCTTCGCGTAGGCAACGTACTCGCCCTTCAGGGAGTAGTACACCTCCACGGCGTTGGATGGGGATGTCACCTTCTCCTTCATCATCTCCACGAGACCTGGATGTCCCACCGGTACGAGTATCAGCCCCAGAAGGGCTGCGGGAAGAAAAATCCAGAACTCACCCCTCGAATGGGCCTTGACTCTCCACCTAGGGTTCCAGGGGTACACGAAGGACTCGTTGGGGCGGATAGGATAAAGGAGCGAGACACCCCTCTTGGTCATGGCATCGCCGAAGAAATGGCTTACGTAGCCCAGGGCCACAGCCAGGTAGGTTGAAAAACCCTGAGGCTGCACAGAGGTGGGCAGGAGAACGAAGAGGGAGAAAACTATCGGCAACGCCAGGAGGGAGTGGGTGTAGGTGCCATGCCTCAGCCCCCTGGCTCTCAGGGCCTTGGTAAGGGGAAAGAGCAGAAGACCCATGGCTGAGTTCCTGGCGTCTATGTCCGGGAGTAAGGCCCCGATAGCCGCGGCCAAGGCGGCCTCCGGAGTTATTTCAAGACCCAGGAGGGGATAGAATATCCCGAGGAACACGAGGGCTATGGCCACATGGGTGGAGGACCTGATATCTACCGCCTCCCCCAGGGTCTGCGGGCATAGCTCACGTAGATGATAGATCTCACCAAGAGGAAAACAGCCCATGAGAGCCATACAATAGCCATGTAGAATGTGTTGGGGCTGTTCTCGGCCATTAAGAAAATCTTAAAGAAATACCCGATGAACACCAGGGAGGCGACGAATATCACCGCCGGAGTGAGGTCCCGCTGGTGCACCATGTCCCCGATGTACTCCGGGTTAACCAGTTCGAAGGTGTCCAGGAACCTCTTCACCTCCGGGTCTCTATAGTTCCTGAAGGATCCCCTGCGCTGATAGGCCACGAATTTGTAACCGCCCCTGTATAGGCGGTGATAGCTCAGGGCGGGCTTCAGGGATATTCCCTCGATGTAATCGATGGCGATGATGGGCCTATCTTTCATGTCCAGGAGGAGATTCTCTATCTCCGTGAGGGTGAGGGTAGATAACTGATAATCCTTGAGGGGGCCCTTCATCTGGCGATAGATGTACTTGATGTTCCCCTTCAACGGAACGGGTTGTGGCAGATATATCTCCCAGCCCTCCACGGAGTCATCGAGGGACTCCTTTTTTATTAGGGCGTTTCTGCCTCTTTCGAGGATTCTTTTAATCCTTACCTCAGTTTTTCCCTCCAGTCCTTTGCCAACCTGCATTGCTCTTTCACCCCTATAATGACGCCTCTGTCCAGGAGGTACGCCAGTGCCAGGCTGGTCTCCCTGGAATCAAGCTTCCTCCTGAGAAGGGATCTCAGCCCCGCTATCCTGACGGTGCCGTAGTCACAGGAATGTTTGATGTCTTCGACGCACCACTCGACCCAATCCCACTTCTCCCCCACCTCCTCCTTCCCACCTTCAAAGATCTTTGGTTTTCTTCGCTGCCCGAGGATCCTGGCTGCTATGCCCTTCATCACCCGATTAAATCTGGCCAGGAAAGAGGGCAGGCACTTCCTCATCCGATTAAATCTGACAAAAACAGAGGGGAAGAGGAGGGAGAAAACCGCCGCGGGCAGGAGGAACTTCTTCAGATTCCTGTCCTCCTTTATGGGCGCGCCCTGGGCCTCAGCGCCTGCTCCCGCTCCCACTCCCGCTCCCGCTCCGGCTTCTGCCTCACTGGAAACCTCGGCAATGGGGACAGATTTCTGGTCTGCCTCGAGGTGGACCATGCCAGACCAGGTGACGACTCTCTCGCCCCCATCCCAGGTTATCT
>JALUUU010000111.1 GCA_027021185.1 archaeon
TTAAGGCGTTTGATATTGTTTTGAGTACTTCTATTTCGGGTGATGGGGAGTATGTGGTTGCTGGTAGTTATGATAATAATGTTTATTTCTTTGATCGTGGTGGTCGGTTGTTGTGGAAGTTTAAGGCGTTTGATATTGTTTTGAGTACTTCTATTTCGGGTGATGGGGAGTATGTGGTTGCTGGTAGTTATGATAATAATGTTTATTTCTTTGATCGTGGTGGTCGGTTGTTGTGGAAGTTTAAGGCCCGGGATGAGATCTGGGGGGTGGACATCTCAGCGGACGGCAGGTATATCGTCGCCGGCTCCAGGGACAACGCCTTCTACCTGCTGAACTCCATTGGCGAGCTCCTCAGCAAGTACACCACCAAGTACTTCGTCTCCTCTGTGGCGATATCCGCTACCGGGGAGTACTCGGTGGCGGGGAGCTATGACAACAACATCTACTACTTCGTCAAGACCAGCGTAAGGCCCCCTAAGCCCACCTATCCCAAGATAGTCGCCCTTAAGACCACTGTGGACAGGATCATAATGGAGGGGGATACCACCACAGTTGAGGTCACCCTTCAGAACATAGGCGACGGGGTGGCCAGGAATATCAAGCTGACGGACATCATACCGGAGGGGCTGGAGCTCGTTGAGGGCAACACAACCTGGACAGGGGAGCTCGACCCCGGGGGTGTGGAGGTGGTTTCGTACAAGATAAGGGCAGGGGCCCTGCCCGTCAGGGAGAACGTCACCTACGAGCTTCCCGGGGTCAACGTCACCTACGAGGACTCCAGGGGGGTTTTCTACAGTTTCACAGGGGCCTCCATCCTCCTCACCGTAACCCCCAAGGCGCCGGTGGAGAAGCCGTCGCCGGGCATCGGCGAAAGGGTCTCCGCCTTCCTGGGGAAGATGGCGGAGGGGAAGGAAAAGCTGTACCTCCCTGTCCTGGGAGCGCTCCTCATACTAATAGGCGTTGCCATGGCTGTCATGAGGCGGAAGCGGGAGAGGGCCGTGAGGCGGGAGAGAGTCATGCTTCTCCGCAAGATCAAGGGCGAGATAACCACGAAGTCCGTCTCCCTCAAGGACAGGCGCCCGGGTATAGGGTCCTTCATCCCCACTAGGAAGGGCTATCAGGCATATAAGAGGGAGACGATAAACTTCCTCAGGAGGATAAAGGCCATGGTTAGGAGCGGGGAGAGGCCCTCGGAGATAAGGACCTTCCCAGAAAAGCCCGGGGGAAGCGTCTTCACCGCCGCTCCGTATTGGCTCAGAAACATTGTCACTCGAAAAGAGAAGAAGACCATCAGGGAGAAAAATGTAGCTCTCCTTGAAGACATTAAGAAGACCATAGGATAAGAGACCATGAGAATAATTGGGGTGCTGTCAGGTAAAGGCGGCGTAGGGAAGACCACCACGGTGGCCAACACAGGCATAGCCCTAAGTGTCCTGTATGGCACGAGGGTGCTCCTCCTGGACGGCAACTCCACCACCCCCGACCTGGGCCTTCACCTGGGGCTATACACTATCCCCCACACCCTGGAGGACGTGCTGGAGGGCAGGGTAGGCGTGAGGGAGGCTATTTATCGCCACCCCAGCGGCGTGGACATCCTTCCTTCCTCCATGTCCATAACCGATTCGGGGGCTGATTTAAGGGAACTTAAAAGGTTCTTCAGGGAGCTTCAGGAGTACGATTTCTTGTTCCTCGATTCTCCTCCAGGCCTCGGAGGAGGTATTAGGGCGACCCTGGAAATAGCCGGAGAGATCCTGGTGGTGACCAATCCCGAGGTGCCGGCCATCACCGATGCCCTAAGGCTGGTGGAGGCGGCCTCCAAGGCAGGGGTCACCATCCGCGGCGTCGTCCTGAACAGGGTGAGGGGTGAGAAGTACGAGCTCTCCCTCCCTGAGGTGGAGTCGGTTTTCGATGTCCCGGTGATAGCCAGCATCCCGGAGGATGCCAGGGTGAGGGAGAGCATAGCCTTTGGGGAGCCCATAGTTTCCCACAGCCCCTACTCCCCGGCTGCGGTGGCCTTTAAGAAGCTCGCGGCGAAGCTCGTTGGTAGGGAGTACAGGGTCAGCCTCCTGGACAGGATAAAAGCTATCCTCGGCCTGGGGAGACGGAGAGCGGCTCCCAGGGCCAAGATAGGTGTCAGGCCCATAGAGCAGCCTCCCATGCCTGAGGTGGGAATAAGGGAGGAGCCGGTGAGAGAGGAGCGTCGGGTGCCTGAGGTCTTCCCCATCCCAGAGGAGAAGAGGGAAGAGATAGAGGAGAAGGAGGAGGTCAGGCCCCCCATTGAAAGAATTGAAAGGCCTGTGGAGAGGCCGAAGGCCGAGGCTAAGGCTAAGGCTAAGGCCGAGGCTAAGGCTAAGGCCGAGGCTAAGGTTGAGGCTAAGAGGCCCGCCATACGGGTGGCCAGGGAGTGGAGCCGTTTCCTGGCTCCGCCGTATCGCTCCAAGGCGCCGGAGGAGCTGGTCACCATGG
>JALUUU010000112.1 GCA_027021185.1 archaeon
GAAGAGGAGTACCGCTCCGGTGACTATGCCCAGAACAAACGCCCAATAAATCTTTTGATATCCCCTATCTGGGTAAGTGTTACTCTTCCCGGCTTTCAGTATTTTGTATCCCCTTGTGCTGAGCTCTTTTTGTACTTCGTCCCCTATGCCGCCCTCAACGAGGTATATCTTTTTTACCCGTAGGCTCTCAAGAGCGGCATTAACGCTGGGCGGAATGCTGTTTTTTTTGACGAACAAGATAGGCGCTCCCCGGGAAGAAGCCACCCTCTTAGCTATCAATAAGCCTTCATAGCCCTCCCCTCCCACGAGCACCACGGCATCGGAGGGTCTGAAGAGTTCCATGGCTGCTCTGGCGGACGTTCCGTACCTGTCCCCTTCACTTATCCTGTGGGTAACGAAGCCCATTTCATCGAGCTCCATCTTTATCCAGGGAGAAACAGCCTGTTCCCCTCCAAGGATCACCAATCTATCGAAGCCTGCCTTTATATATCCCTGAAGCTCTTTTCTGGCATCGTCGTCGAGGCGGTCTGTGTGAGTTGTAACAATGGGCACCCCTGAGCTCTGGGCATAGACCTGAGCGATTATCCACTCAAAGGGCAGATCGCTCCTCACCAGGACAACGTCGTATTGAGGCTGGGCGTATGCTAGCCCAGAGACAAAGAAGAGCGTGAAGAGGAGGATACGCCTCATAGCCTCATAATTTCTTCCGGGAAGATTAATAACTTTATCCCTACATCGGCATGCCGCCGGCTCCGCAGGCCGGGCCGCACGAGGGGCCTGAGGACGTTTCTTCCTCCTCTTTTCCCAACACCCCCTTAGCAGCTATAATGTCATCTATCCTCAGGATCATGCATGCTGTCTCGGTGGCTGTCTTTATTATCTGGGTTTTCACTTTGAGAGGCTCCAGGATGCCGCTGCGGTACATGTCCACGGCTTTTCCCGTGGCTATATCTATGCCCGCGTGCTTTTTCCCCTTCTCATGCACAGCCCTGAGCTCGATGAGGGCGTCGATGGGATCCAGGCCCGTGTTCTCGGCTATGATCCTGGGAATGGCCTCTACGGCATTAGCGTACTCCAGGATAGCTAGCTGCTCTCTGCCGCTGACTTTTTCCGCGTAATCTCTCAAGTGGCTGGCTATCTCCACCTCAGATGCCCCTCCGCCGGGGAGCACCCACGTAAGCTCCAGCACGTCCTTGACAACGCTTATGGCATCGTCTAGTGAACGCTCAACACCTTCTAACACGTGCTCGGTTCCGCCGCGGATGAAGACGGTGACCGCCTTGGGGTTTTCGCATCCTTCGATGAATATGAAGGCCTCTTCCGCTATTTTTTTCTCTGCCACGTCAGAGGCCTTTCCCAGGGCGGCGCTGGTTAGATCCTTGGAAGCTGAAACTATGCTGCCGCCGGTTGCCTTGGCTATGAGCTTCATGTCTTTCTCGCTCACGTTTTTAACACCCAGGATGCCCTCTTTAGCGAGATAGTATCCCACCAAATCGTCTATGCCCTTCTGACACAGAACCACATTGGCCCCTGAATTAGCGACCTCCTGAGCCATTTTCTTCAAAGTCTCCCTCTCCTCCTCCATGAAGGACTGGAGGGTTTCGGGGGAGGTAATGTTGAATTTGGAGTCTGTCTCTGTTTTCTTTACCTTCATCTCAGACTTGACCAGGGCTATGCGGGCATCCTCCACTTTCTCTGGCATTCTTGGATGCGCCCGCTCTTTATCAAGGACGACCCCTTTCACGAGGAAGGAATCCTTAATACCCTCCCCCACGTGTTTCTGTATCTTAATATTGTCTTTATCTATCCGGACTTCTCCGTCAATACTTTCTGCCGCGGCCTCCACGGCATCTACAGCCAAGGCGGCTAAATGCTCCTTAGCTTTGGCGCCGGACATTTTAACGCCCAAAGCGGTGAGGGCAACTTTTTTGAGGAGGTCTTTATCTCCTCTGCGGACTTTTTTCCCCAGCCTCTCCAGGGTCTTTGTAGCCTCATCCTCCGCCATGCGATATCCCTTAGAGATTATTGTGGCATGAACTCCTTTATCCAGTAGTTCCTCAGCCCTTCTCAGGAGTTCTCCAGCCATTACGACTGCCGTCGTTGTGCCGTCTCCCACTTCTTTTTCCTGGGATTTGGCCACCTCCACCATCATCTTAGCAGCAGGGTGCTTCACCTCCAGGGTTTTAAGTATCACCGCGCCATCATTGGTAACGACTATGTCTCCGGTAGTGTCTACGAGCATTTTGTCCATGCCCTTAGGTCCGAGAGTAGTCTTAACCGCCTCGGCTATTACTCTGGCCACTAAAATGTTCATCCTCCTCGCGTCTCTACCCCTTATCCTCTGGGTTCCCTCTTTGAGAACATAAACCGGTCTGCCACCCAGCTGGGCTGCCATATCTGTCCACCTCCAATGTTTATTATGAAAAAGTGTTTCTAACTCCTTCAACTACTCTGCTGAATAAGC
>JALUUU010000113.1 GCA_027021185.1 archaeon
CCCTGATGGAGGCGGAGACCGCCTCTGACGGGAGCTTCAACCTCTGGCTCTACGTGGACAGGGAAAAGATAAAGGACCTCTACGTGGAGGTATTCAAGCCCAGCTTCAGGGTCGAGGAGACCCGGCTGCCGGAGGTGCTTGAGGGGGAGGAGGGATACTACGCCTACCTGGAGCCCCTGGTCCTGAAGCGGGCGGTGGGGCCCGCGTTCTACGTCTCAGCCCTAATCCTGGTGCTCATATACGTCCTCATCTCCCTTGAGATCATGCATCGCACCCTTGCCGCCCTGCTGGGGGCGGCCCTGATGCTCATCATCAGCTACACCCTCGGCTCCCTGAACCCAAGCTACTACATCCTCTCATATGAGAGCGCCATAGAGCACGTGGACTGGAACGTCATCTTCCTCCTCATGGGGATGATGATAATCGTGTCAGTGACGAAGAGGACGGGGGTGTTCCAGTGGCTGGCCTACAAGTCCTACGCCACCGCCAAGGGCGACGTATGGCACCTCGTGGTGATACTCATGCTCGTGACGGGGGTTGTATCAGCCTTCATAGACAACGTCACCACAATGCTCCTCCTAACCCCCATCAGCATCGAGATAGCCCTGGTGCTGAGGATCTCCCCCCTTTCCATGCTCATCCCCGAGATCCTGGCGTCGAACATCGGCGGGGCGGCGACGCTGATAGGCGACCCCCCGAACATCATGATAGGCTCCTACGCCGGCCTGACCTTCAACGACTTCATAGTTAACCTCGCCCCCCCTATTGCTCTAGCCATGGTCGCCCTCCTGGTGATGATGAGGTACTACTACGGAGAGGAGTATAAGAGGGCCAAGATAAAGGACGTGGACAAGCTCCTCGAGGAGCTGAGGGTGAAGTACCAGATCACCGACAGGGTGCTCCTGAACTACTGCCTCATAATCCTGGGCGTTGTTATAAGCCTCTTCGTCCTCCACGGCAACCTCAGGGGATACATGGGGGAGATAATGGAGGTCAGCATCCCCGCTTTGATCGGCGCGGCCATAGCTGTGCTGGTTTCAAGGCAGAACATAGTCGAGGTCCTGGAGGACGTGGAGTGGCCAACGCTGCTCTTCTTCATAGGGCTCTTCATAATCGTCGGGGCCACAGTGGAGACAGGGGTCATAGACATGATCGCGGGCCAGGTGAGGGACCTCTCAGGGGGGAGCATCATAGTGGCAGTCGTCCTGGTGATGTGGGTGTCTGCCATCGCCTCGGCCTTCGTGGACAACATCCCCTTCACAGCCACCATGCTCCCCATAGTGGCGTATCTAACAGAGACCCTGGGGTCGGGGGACGTGCTCTGGTGGGCCCTGGCCCTGGGAGCCTGCCTGGGGGGCAACGGAACCTACGTGGGGGCCAGCGCCAATGTGGTGACCATAGGGCTGGCGGAGAGAGCAGGGTACCCCATAGGGTTCATGAGCTTCCTGAAGGTGGGCATGCCCGTCACCATCGTAACTGTTTTAATAGCCATGACGTGGATATTACTAATGGAGGTCTGAGAAGACAATGCCAGCCTGGAGATGCCCCATCACCAAGGTACTGCTCCCGTTGGACAGGACCCCGGAATCCCTGGAGTGCGTAAACCTCCTGAGCCACCTCCTCAAGAGGCCCCGGCTCAGAGGCGGCGTAGAGGAGGTGACCCTACTCTACGTGCTGAAGATGGAGATGCACCCCGAGTACAGGGTATCGAAGGCCAAAGAGGTGCTGGAGACAGAGACCTTCAAGGAGATAAAGAGGCTCTTCATAGAGAAGGAGATCCAGCCCCTCCTGGATCAGGCCGCGAATTCCCTGACCAAGACGGGATACGCCAAGGGCAGGGTGACGGAAAAGCTCAGAGAAGGGCCCGTGGCGAATGAGATAACCAAGGAGGTGGTGGATGGCGGTTACGACACCATCTTCCTCAAAGGCGGGAAGCACGACCTCAAGGAGAAGCTCCTGGCCACGGTCACCGACACCGTGGTCCACTCCCTCCAGGGGGTCAGCTTCTACGTGGGCGGGATATCCCCCCGGAGGAAAGAGGTCTTCTCAAGGATCCTCATTCCCGTGGACGGCTCCAAACCCTCAAGGAAGGCTGTCAAGCACGCCGCGCTCCTGGCCAAGGCCCTGGGAGACGAGGTCAAAAAGATAACCCTGCTCCATGTCGTCATCCCAAGGGCAAAGCCCGAGGCCGTCTTCAAGGAGGCCCAGGGCATCCTGGAGAAACAAGGGATCAAAAAAGAAATCATAGAGGAGAAGCTCGGCCAAGGCGACGCTGCAGAGGAGATAATCGCAATGACCAAGGAACACAGGGCGGTGGTAATGGGAAAGAGGGGGATGACGAAGCTCCAGGACCTGTTCCTTGGAAGCGTCTCCAGGAAGGTGCTCCACAGCATACAGGACCGCGTCCTTATTTTGGTGAGCTGAAATGGCCGTGGCTCGAGGCAAAACCCGGG
>JALUUU010000114.1 GCA_027021185.1 archaeon
TGTTGGTGTAGCCTTCCTCCACGAGTTTCTTTATGGCCTTGAACTCGGCCCTGAGGAGTTCCTCCTGGTCAAGGCCCCTCCTTATGCCCCTCCAGCCCAGCATGGGGTTGTGCTCCACGGGCTCGTTTTCCCCGCCTTTAAGGCTTCTGAACTCGTCCGTTGGGGCGTCAAGGCTTCTGTACCAGACGGGCTTGGGGTAGAATGCCTCTGCCACCTTGCGCACGCCGTCGGCGAGCTTCTCAATGAGCTCATCCTCCTTGCCCTCCTGAATGAACTTTATGGGGTGCTTGCCTATCCCCAGGAGCATGTGCTCAACCCTGAGGAGCCCCACGCCATCCGCAAGGGGAGCCATCCTGGGCGCGACCTCCGGGATGGATATGTTCACCTTGATCTCCGTGGCCGTTATCACCTTGGCCTTGACCTCCACAGGAGGCTCTTTCGCCTTCTCCTTTTTCTCGGCCAGGATGCCCCGATACACAACGCCCTTGGAGCCGTCGACGGTGACCTCGTCCCCGTCTTTCAGGGCCTTGGTGGCCTTCAGGGTCCCCACAACGCATGGAATGCCCAGTTCTCTCGAAACGATGGCCGCATGGCAAGTCATTCCTCCCTCTTCAGTAACTATGGCGTTAGCACGACGCATCGCAGGGACCATATCCGGGTTGGTCATAGTGGTGACGAGGATGTCCCCTTCCTGGACCTTGTCGAGCTCGTCGGTGGTGTAGATGATCTTCACCTTCCCCGATCCCAGGCCCGGGGAAGCTGCAAGGCCTTTGAGGATTATGTCTTTCTTCTCCTCCTTCTTTTCCTTCTTCTCCTCGCCGTAGAACACCGTTATAGGCCTTGACTGAAGCAGGTACAGCTCCCCGTCGTCGATGGCCCACTCGATGTCTTGGGGGAACTCGTAGTGCTCCTCCACCAGCTTCCCAAGCTGGGCCAGCCTCTTTATCTCCCCGTCCTCCAGGACCTGCTTCTCGGCCATATCCTCCGGGACCTGTTTCTTGACGGTGCCCCCCGTCTGGGAGTTCCTGACGAACATGATCTCTTTGCGGGCTATCTCCTTGTCTAGGAGCTCTCCCGTGTCTTTGGCCACGACGTAGTGGTCAGGGGTCACGGCGCCCGAAACCACTCCCTCTCCCAGACCCCAGGCTGCCTCGATGATCATCTTGTTCTTCTCCCCGGTCGCGGGGTGCACGGTGAACATGACCCCAGATTTATCGGAGTCCACCATCTTCTGAACCACCACCGCTATGGACACCTTCTCGTGCTCGAAGCCCTTTTTATCCCTGTAGAAAATCGCCCTGGGGGTGTATAAAGAGGACCAGCACTCCTTAACCTTCTCCACTACTTCGTCTTCCCCGATGTTGAGGAAGGTGTCCTGCTGACCGGCAAAGCTGGCCCCGGGGAGGTCCTCGGCGGTGGCGGAGCTGCGGATGGCGACCAGGCCCATGTCTCCTTCGGAGTTGCACAGTCTTTTGTAGTTCTCCAGGATGTCCTTCTTTATGTCCTCGGGGACCTCCGCCTTCCTGATAAGCTCCCTGATTCTCTTAGAAGATCTCTGCAGCTCCTTGGAGTTGTCGACATCCGTCTCCTTGAGGATCTTCTTTATTTTCTTGCTCAGACTGCTCTTCTTCAGGAACTTGTTAAAGGTCTCCGAGGGTATAACAAATCCAGGAGGTATGGGGAGTCCTGCCCTTACAAGCTCCCCCAGGTTCGCTCCTTTCCCCCCGGCAATGGTCACGTCATTTTTACTCAGGTCTGCAAACCATAATACCATAACAACACCTCTTATCCACCTATTTTAGGTCCTTAAGGACTTTAGCTTTTGATTTTTGATAGCCGCGGATGCCTATGTTGAAGAGCATGGTGAGGTTGTCAGGGGGCATGTCGAAGTAAAGTCTCAGCATGGCAGGGGTTACCTGGCTCACCTCTTTCCCGGACAGCAGGAGGGCATCCTCCAGGGCTCTGAGGTCCCTCACAACCCTCGCCACCGCCATTGCGCTGCAGAACTTCTCGACGAAACCCAATGTGGGATGGATAGTGCCGTTCTCTATTCTTGATATGGTCTCCCTCCTGAGCCCCATTAAGGCGGCCAGCTCCTCCTGGGTTACCCCGAGGGAGAGCCTTACTTCCCTTATAACTTCCCTGGGATTGCCTGAGGAAATTATCTTCCCCCCCACCAGCTCCACATATCTGGAGTACTGCTCCTCAACGTTGTACATCTTCTGCGCCCTATATGTTTCTGGGCGAGAGTTTAAAAGAAGGGTAATAAATAGTTTTTGTTACGTATGACGTCACATTCGATTACAGCTTCAGGAGGTCTTTGCCCCTGTCAACAAGGATGCCGCAGGGCATGGGCAGCTTCGCGGCGGCCCTCCTCAGAGCCTCCCTGGCTGTGAAATAGTGATTTGGATTTGTGCGGACGCTGATTATCTTCTGCCCCTTATCCACCCTAGCCCCCAGGCTCACAGCCTTGCCGAAGGCGCGGCGCATTCCCTCCGACACCCTGTCAGCTCCGGCACCGGTGGCCTGCTTGTTCTCCCTCAGGACAACATGGGGATACACCCTGAACTTGAGGTAGTAGTTCGCCCTTCCAGCCCTTTTCTGCATGTACCTGTTGGCCGCGATCCGCGAGGCCTCCAAGGCGTTGTGGGTGATCTGGGCCGTCTCCTTGGCTATGACGGACACCTCCACGGGGAACTTGTCCCACGAGTCGAGAGCGCCCATGTCAAAAATAGTGATCTTAGAGGCTGGAGTGCCGTCCATGTACTCCTTCCTCGTGTAAAGCCTCTTCTTCGGAACCCTGTAGATCTTGGCTGGTTTAAGTCCCATTTCTCCTCGCCTCACCGCACCTATTTCCCATTCTCAAAGAAATCTGAAAACCTACCCAGCGTCCTTGTCCAGGTGGATTCTGCTGCTGGTGGGGCCGCGCTGCCCCTGATACTTGCTGTTCCTGGATGGATGCCCGTAGGGCACCTCCGCCTTGGATGAAAGATACTCGAAGCTGAGCTGGCAGATGCGCATCCCAGGGTAGAGGGCAATGGGCATCTTGCCCACGTTGGACAGCTCCAGGGTTACGTTCCCCCTGAATCCAGGGTCAATATAACCTGCAGTGTTGCTCAGAAAAACAGAGCTCGCACTTAGGAAATTCTGAGCCGGGAATACCTCCACATCGAAGGTGGTCTCAACCCTGCCCGTATCTTTTACTTCAACTACTTTATCAAAGACCAAAGGCGAGAATACCAGAGAGTAAAGCTTTTCAGCCTGCTCATAACCACTGCCTTTCTCTTTCGTTTTCTCAAAATAAAAGTTGGCAAGCCGTTGCAAACTTTTGCGTTTCACTCCGCTATAATGTCTGTTTTCAAGGTTTGAAATGCTGGACCTAGACTTGTATCCCAGTGCAATTCTTACCTGCTCTTGGGTAAGACCCAACGCTTTCCTGACGGTTTTTAACAGCCGCGCAGGGGTTGGAATATACTGCATCAGCTTGTAAGGTGATTTGCTTATTTCAACCCGATACTCCCCCCTGTCTCCTCTATCCCTGAAAGTAACAGAGGAGGCGTATCCTAGGAAGGCGCACAGAAGGGAGAGTTTCCTTGCGAGTTTCCCGCTCTTAGTGTAATACTCTATCCTGTCTCCCCATCTATGAGCATCGCCATGGAGCATGCCCTCCAAAAAGGCCTTTTTAGCCTCTATGTCGAAGTTCCATACGATATCCGGGATATCCCTCCCCCCGTTGAAGCCGAGACATTTGAATACCCTGGAGACGAGGGCGGAGGTCACGAAGAGGTAGTAGCATCCTTTTTTATCCTGGTACTTGTAAACACTAGCTCCAATTCCTGAGAAATAGTTCTCTAAAGCTTTAATTATCTCCTGGTTTTTATTGGCATAGATGATCTGTTTCCTTCGGAGGTAGCCTTCCGCTACGAAAAGTCCGAGGGAATAGGCTAACTCAAAGGTTACAGGCAATTTTACAGGCAACTTGAAGTTGCTCTGCTTGAAGGAAATCGCAACCGCCTTCCCTATCCGGCTCTCCATGAAATGCTCCAAGGGGACGCACATGTTCTTTTTATAATAATACCTCATCGACCCTGTGGGATATGCGTATTCTGACCCTGGAGATAAATGAACCATTATGTCCTGTGGGATCCTTTTCAAGATTTCCAGCAAATCAATCTCCTTGATCCCCTCGGGGTTAGGCAGGGTATAGGATGCTGCAACTAAGACACCCTTGGATGCCCTAGTAGGAACTTTAACTATATTTCCATCTTCATCCAAGGTAAACAAATTATGGCTTTCGCTTAACTTTATCTCCCTACCCGTGGAGGTGGTTATTTTAAATATCCTTTTCTCCCGATTCTTAAGCCAATTAGTAATTGAATAGTACCCTATTTCTCGGGTACTAGGATCAAAGGACAGAACCTTACCCCGTAATTTTTTTTCAACTATTTCTCCGATACTCAGAGGTTTTAATCCATCACCGTCTTTGAATAAGATTTCTTCTTCATAGGGGAGAGAAGCATGTACGAGGAGGGCGAGCCTGCCTAGGCTGCTCCTGCCCTCAACCCTAGCTACGATGTCGTCTCCCAGGGCGACCTCTTCCTTCGTGCAGGCCAGGACGAACTCCCCCGGATGAAGGATGAAGGGCTGTCCATCCTCGACGACTATTGTCTCAGTGTACTCCTCAACGTCGTCCTTCAATGGGTCAACAAAAGCCTTCTGGGTGTGCCTGAAAACCTTGAACACGTTCCCCAGGCGGAGGTCCACGGAGGCCGGCTGGATCTGCACATCGGGGTTATCGATGGGCCTAATACCAATCCTCCCCTCAGCTAGACATCGCTTGATATCTCTATCGGAAAGAACCATGCACATGACTCATCGCAGGGCATATATAAAAATTTATAATCTTCCCTCGACGAGAGCGAGCTCCTCGAAGAAAAACCTCCTCCTACCGAGAATCCTCGGCCTAAGACCTTTCCTCAAAAGTTCCTCCTCAACTTCTTTTATCCCGGAGAGGGAAGAGGCTATCAGGAGCACCCTACCCCCCGGCTCAAGATGCTCAGCGCACCCCAAGATAAACCTGGACGCAACCTCCCGCCCCGTCTTACCTCCGTCCCATGCCAGGATCTCTGTGTCGCTGTCTCTATCCGCGGATGATTTTTTCAAGGCCGATGCCTCCCTGGGATCAGAGGGAAGATAAGGGGGGTTGAAGGCTATTAGGTCGAAGGCGCCTTTCACTCTCTGGAACAGGTCGCTTTTTATGACCTCTATCCCCACCCCATTTTTTGCGGCGTTGTGTTTGGCGCACTCAACGGCTTGCGAGGAGATGTCGCACGCCATCACCCGGGCCCCCTGCTTTGCCGCGAGTATGCCCTGGATGCCGCATCCTGTGCCCATATCGAGAACCTTCTCTCCCCCGCTCACCGCCAGGTTCTCGGCCAGAAGAAAAGAATCGTCGCACGGCCTATAGACCCCTGGGAAGATGTCCAGCACCAAGTCCCTGTAGATCATTTTTTCCACCTCTCCAGGTTCTTAGTTAGGGAGGCTAGTTCCTCAGGGGTAAGCTGGAAAACCCTCTTCTTTGAAAGGGTCTCGCCCAGGGTTTTTATAAATTCTTTTTTCTCCTCCTTAAGAGGGAACATCGGGGAGTGGATAACAGCGCTCCTGAGGGTCTTCCCCCTGTGGATGAAGAGACTGCGGACAACCTCGAAGAACAGGTCCTCATTTACCTTGAAAGGGGGCTTTTTAGGGAGAAGCTCCACTATCGCCGAGGTAACCTCGGGGGGAGGGTAGAAAACCCCCGGAGGCAGGTACTCCAGGACCCTTACACGGGCGTAGTAGTAGGCCGCCACCGAGAGCCTTGAGTAGTTTCTCATCCCGGGACAGGCCACGAGGCGCTCGGCAAACTCCTTTTGATAGGTGAGGACGCCTATCTTGAATCCTCTCTTCAGAATCCTGAAGGTTATGGGAGATGAGATGGAGTAAGGGATGTTGGAGACGACTTTGTCGTAAAAAGGCAGGTCGACCTTCACGGCATCGCCCTGGATGAGGACGAGATTCTCTCTGTTCCCAAGGCGCTTCCTAAGGATATCTATGAGAACAGGGTTTTTCTCTACGGCTATAACTTTGCCCGCCTTCTCCAGGAGGTACCTGGTTAGGTTCCCTATGCCCGCGCCGATCTCCAGGACGACGTCCCTCCTCCCCACTTCGGCGTAACCCACCTGTCTCCGGATGACCTCCTCCCTCACAAGAAAGTTCTGGCCCTCCCTTCGGCTGGGGCTGAAGCCGTGCTGCCTCAAAACCAGCTTAGTTTCCTCTAAAAGGTTCACCTGCCTCTCCTCGAGGGAGGCGGGGACACGAAGAGCTTGTACTTGGCCTTGCCGAAGCGGACATCCTCTTCCTCAAGCTCGATGATTATCCGCTTAACAATGAGCTTCTTGGGATCCGGCAGGGCCTTGATGCGGTTGGCTATGTCCTCGAAGGACTCGAAGGGCTTTTTCCTCCTCTCATCCAGGATCTCCCACATGAGCTTCTTCCCTATGCCCGGGATGAGCTCCAGGCTGTGAAGCCGAGTGCTTATCGCCCCCGCCTTATTGAAGAACTCCACGAAGTGGGACTCGTTTTTAGTGACCAGCTTGTCAATAACGAAGGGAAGCTCTGACTTGGCCGCGGAGCTCAGGTCCTTATAGCTTATCCGCCGCTTTATGTACTTTATCTTGTCCCTGTCGTCCTTCCCTATGTAGATTCTGTCATGGGGCTTGAACTCCACCCCCGGCTTCGGAACAATCTCCATGAGGGTTAAGAACTTCTCCCCGAGAGCGAGGATGAGGGGTTCCTTCTTGTATATTGGACGCTCATCCTCTGGATGACCGTGGGGCAAGAAGTCTAGGACGACAGCATAGTCCTCCATGCCCATGTTACTCCCCCCGGATAACCCTTAATATCCCCTGTATCTCCTCCTTTGTTAGGGCGTACCTCTCCTTGGCGAAGATGGCACGCACATCGGTTTCATCCTGCGGCATCAGATCAACGATCTTAACAGCCACATCCTCTTTGAGGCGCTCATTGGTTTTCATGAGCTCCTCTACCAGGCTCCTGGCCTCCTTGGCGCTGAGCTTGGCAAACTTGCTGAGATGATCGAGGGTGATCTTCTTCTCGTAGACAGGCTCCTCATCCTTCTTCATGGACTCCTCAAGGATCTCCCTGGCTTCGGAGCTTGTAATAACCCTTTCCTTATAAACTTTCTTACCAATCATCTCCCTACTCCTGCAAAACGAGATGGACAGGCCTAGCTATGACCCTCTTCGTGGTGTTCCCGTCTCTCAACTCAACCAGGTAAGCCCTCCCCCTCTTCTCCACAACAACCCCTGTTTTGCCGTGGAATCTGGGATGGGGCTGGCCCTTCTGGATGCTGGGCTCGATGACGATGGAAACCCTGTTGCCTGGCTCGAACTCCTGGATCGCCCTGGAAACAGGTAGATCTCCCTTTGTCCGGACTTTTTTACGCAGTTTGTGCCTTGTTTTGCTCCTGAAGCCTCGGGACCTCTCCATAAACAGGACTCCATTTTTATGATATTTATACTTTACCTAAACTGACGCATCATCTTCGCGAGGGGTCCGCGGGCAAATCCCCGCCTCTTGAAACCCTTCAATGCTTTCTTCATGAGGTTATAATAGCTTATGAGTTCCTTAACATCTTCCCTGGTGGTGCCTGACCCCATGGCTATCCTCCGTATCCTCGAGGCATTGAGGACTTTCGGCTTCTTCTTCTCCTCAATAGTCATGGAGTCGAGGATGTTGAGGAACCGCCTCATCTTCTCCTCCGTCATCTGGGACGCCTCCTTGGGAAGGGTCAGGCTCATCCCCGGGATCATCTTGAGGACGCTGCTCAGGGGGCCCATCTTGTTGATCGCCTCTATCTGAGCCTTGAGGTCCAGGAGGGTGAAGTCGCCTTTCAGGATGTCCTTAACTTCTTTCTCAGCAATCGTCTCCTTGGCCTTCTCCAGGAGGCTCTTCAGGTCCCCGAGTCCGATGAGCCGGGATATAAACCTCTCAGGGTCGAAGGGCTCGAGATCGTCAACCCTCTCCCCCGTGCCGATAAACCTTACCGGGGCCCCTGTCTCGGCCACCGCAGACAATGCGCCGCCGCCTTTAGCTGATCCGTCGAGCTTTGTTAGTACAACCCCCGTTATCCCGATGGCGTCATGAAAGGCCCTGGCCTGGGCTCCCGCCTGCTGACCGATAGTGGCGTCTATTATGAGGAACTGCTCGTCCGGCTGGAACCTCTTCCTGAGCTCCATCATCTCGGCGAAAAGGTCCTCCTCTCTTTTGTGCCTGCCGGCTGAGTCAAGAATAATCAGGTCCCTGCCTTTTGTGTGCTCCATTCCCCTGGATAGTATGGCCAGGGGGTCCTTTTCCTCAGGCTCACCGTAGACAGGGATGTTGAGGGGCTGGGCCAGCTGCCTGGCCTGCTCGTAGGCTGCCGGGCGATAGGTGTCCGTGACTATTATGAAGGGCCTGGCCCCCCGCTTTTGATAGAAACGCGCAAGCTTAACCGCCGTGGTTGTTTTGCCAGAGCCCTGAAGGCCCACCAGCATTATCCTTCCCCGGGGGATAGCTCCGTCGCCCTTCGTAGGGCCGAGAAGCTTGACGAGCTCCTCGTAAAGAATCTTGATGACGTGCTCCCTCCTGCTCAGCCCTGCTGGAGGCTTTTCCTTAAGGGCCCTCTCCTCCACCGCCTTGGAGATCCCCATGACGAGCTTGACGCTGACATCGGCGCTGAGAAGGGCTCTCTGAAGGTCCCTCACCACCTCCTTAATAAGCCGCTCGTCCACTATCCCCGCAAGGGTTATTTTCCTGACCACGCCGCTCAGGGATTCTCCAAGCTTCTCAAGGACCATGGTACCTAATCAATACACCTTCCAATAAAAGCCTATTGGAGCCAGTTATAGTTGTTACCATTCTCAGGTAATGTGCAACTGAGTACCTTCCTTGTGCCACGCTCTGGAATATTTCGAGCTGATTTAAATGCCCCAAAAAGTTAATGCCGGAACTACTCCCCCGGGTAACCAGGGCGTATTGTCAATTATAGCCATCTACGTCCTCGTGGGCGGCCTGTGGATCCTTTTCTCAGACAGGCTGCTGTTTGAGATGGTCAAGGACCCTCAAGTCCTCACCCGGCTGCAGACCCTTAAGGGATGGATCTTCGTCCTGGCCACTGCTGGGATGCTCTACCTCCTTATCCAGCGCAACCTGGAAACCCTTCGACGGTCCCAGAATGCCCTGCGGGAAAGCGAGGAGCGCTTCCGCTCCCTCACCAGGGATGTCCTCGACACCTCAGCCGTGGGGATGTTCATCCTGGACAGAGACTTCAGGGTAGTCTGGGTGAATAAGGCCCTGGAGCGCTACTTCGGCCTTCGACGGGAGGAGGTGATAGGCAGGGACAAGAGAAAGCTCATCCAGGAGAGAATCAAGAACCTCTTCGAGGATCCTGAGGAATTTGCAGATAGGGTCCTCGCCATGTACGACGACAACACCTATATCGAGAACTTCGAGTGCCATGTGCTGCCTGGTGAAGGCGTCGAAGAACGCTGGCTGGAGCACTGGAGCCAGCCCATACACACCGGATTATACGCCGGGGGACGGATAGAGCACTACTATGACGTAACGGAGAGGAAAAAAACTGAGCAGAAGCTAAGGGAATCGGAGGAGAAGTACAGGAACGCCGTGGAGGAGTCCCTCGTAGGTGTCTACATTATCCAGGACTACGTCTTTAAGTACGTGAACAACACCCTGGCCAGAATCTTCGGCTACACCCGGGAGGAAATGGAGAACCGGCTGGGTCCCCTGGATCTGACCATGCCCGAGGACCGGGAAAAGGTTAGGAGGAACATTGAGAAAAGGATCTCAGGGAACGAAAAGACCATCGAGTACGAGATCAACTGCAGGCGCAAAGACGGCGAACAGATCGCGGTCAACGTACTAGGAAGCCGGGCAACATATAAAGGAAGGCCCGCCGTCATCGGAACCCTAGTAGACATCACGGAGAAGAAAAAAGCAGAGAAAGAGCTAAGCGCCCTGAACCTCCAGCTCCTCAACCTCATAGACGTGAACAGGGACATAGTCTCCACCCTCGACCTGGACGAGGTTCTTCGGCGCATCTGCGAGGCCGCCGTGAAGAGCCTGGGGGTGAAGATGTCCTGGATAGGCTTGGCAGAAAAAAGAGATGACAGCGTAGTCCCCCGGGCATCCTATGGACCCATCGGGGAAAATGACGGCACAAAATGGAGGCAGCCCGGGCAGAGCCCCGGGGTAAAAGAGGCCCTGAGGAAAGGGCTTCCCCAGATCCAGAACCGCATCGACACCGACCCCGTGTACAGGGAGTGGTGGAGAGACGCCAGGGAAAAGGGATACAAGTCCTCCGCGGCCATGCCTCTACTGTCCCGGGGAAGGGTCCTGGGAGTCCTGAGCGTATACAGCGAGAAACCCGACTTTTTCACAGAAAACACCATCCGAATCCTGGAGAACTTCTCCTACCAGGCGGCGATAGCCCTGGAGAACGCCACTCTGTATGGGGAGGCTGAGCGGTTGAAGGAGTTCAACGAGAAGATAGTTCAGAACATGAAAGAAGGTGTCGTGGTGGAGGACGAAAAAGGCCGCATAACCTTCATTAACCCCCAGGCTGAGAAAATGCTCGGCTACACCCAAGAGGAGCTTCTGGAAGAGCACTGGAGCAGGATAGTCTCCAAGAGGTACCTGAAGAAGGTGGAGAAAGAGACCAAGCTGCGCCCCAGGGGGATCTCGAGCAGGTACGAATGTGAAATAGTCAGAAAAAACGGCGAGATTGTTCCCATAATTAACAGCGCCACGCCCCTGTTCGAGAAAAACAAATTCAAAGGTGTTCTCTCCATCTTCACCGACATAAGCGAGCAGAAAAACAAGGAGGAAAGCCTCCGCAGGAAACTCATGAAGTACAGGATTGACTGGGGCAACATCTACTACGTCGGTGAACCCAGAATGGAGAGGGCGCTGGACGCCTTCCTGGACATAGTGGACATGGG
>JALUUU010000115.1 GCA_027021185.1 archaeon
CCCCCTGCCGAGCTCGCTCTCCACTGTTATCTTGCTGCCGTGGGCCTCTATTATCTCCTTAACGATAGCCAGGCCCATGCCCGCGCCGCCGTACTGCCTGGTCAGGCTCGAGTCTGCCTGGTAGAATCGGTCGAAGATCCTGTCAATGTTCTCCGGGGATATGCCTATTCCCGTGTCTGCCACACACACCTCAACGGAGTCTCCTGTTCCCCTGGCCTCCACCGTAACCTTGCCGCCTCTCCTGTTGAACTTCACGGCGTTGTGGAGGAGGTTTCGGAGAACGTGCCTAAGCTGCTCCACGTCTGCCATGACCAGGGGGAGGTCTTTCTCCATGGACATGGAGATCCTGACGGCCTTCTTATCCGCCAGGGGCTTGATCTCTTTAATGGTCTCCATAACCAGGGGGGTTAGGTCTAAGGGCTGCATCTTGAACTTCCTGGGCCTCCCCTCGATTCTCGCGGCCTCTATGAGGTTCCCCACCATGAAGTTCTGGCGCACCAAGGCGTCGAAGGCCATTTTAAGGAGAAAGTTCCTTTTCTCGCTGTCCTCTTCGAGCATTGCCAGCTCTATGGCGCCCTTGGCTATTGTGATCGGCGTCCTTAGTTCGTGGCTGACGTTGGCGATTATGTTGCTCTTAAGCTGGTCCACCGCCTTAAGCTCCTCATGGGCCTGCTGGAGCCTCTCATAGGCGTTTTTAAGCTTTTGATAGAGGAGGGAGTTCTCCACGGCTATGGCCAGCTGTATGCTAAGGTCCTCCAGTACTTCGAGGTCTTCCTCGGAATATGCCCCTGGTTTTCTGCTCCCCAGATTAAAGGTGCCTATGACTTTGCCCTTGGAGAACAGGGGCATAACGACGTAGGACCTAAGGCCGTCCCGCACCAGGATCTCATCCTCCAGGAACTCTTTCTTCTCCAGGACATCTCCCCGGATGAAGGGTTTTCCCGTGTATATGACGCGGCCGATAATGGAGCCCTCCCTTGGCCTCCATGAGCCCTCAGGAGCCCTGGACTTGATCTTCGTGCGCACCAGGTGCATCTTAATGATGTCTTTCTCCTCGTCGTACAGAGCTATGCTTATCCTGTCATAGTCGAGGAGCTTCTTAACGCCCTTTGCGAAGGCGTCGTAGACCTTCCGGATATCGAGGCTGGAGCTGATTATCCTGTCCAGCTCCCGGAGCACCGCTATCTGGGCGCTCTTTCTCTGGAGCTCCCTCTCAGCCCTCTTGCGCTCCGTGATGTCCAGAAGAGTTCCGATTACGGCGGGCCTGCCCATGTACATCGTCCTGGAGCCATAGACCTCGACGTCGATTATTTTCCCGTCCTTCCTGACCCCCCTGAACTCGTAGTGTATGGACTTCACCTTCCCGGCAAGGCGCTTCCTGAGGTTTCCCTCCACCGTGGACCAGTCCTCCGGCAGCGTAAGGTCCCTGGGACCCATCTTGTCTATGAGCTCCTTCGTGGAGTAGCCGAATATCTCGGCAAGCCTCGGGTTTACATACCTGAACACTCCGTCCTGGATGAGATAAATCCCCACCAGGGACTTCTCCGCCAGGGATCTGAACTTCAGCTCTGACTCCCGCAGCCTATCCTCCGACTTCTTGCTCTCTGTTATGTCCCGCACCACGTGAACGACCCTTTTGATATCTCCATTATCGCCGAGGATCGGGGATGTTGTGATGGAGAGCCAGCGCTGAAGATAGGGCTCGAAGTACTCTATCTCCTCCGGTTTCTTTGTCTTGATGCATCTCAGCATTGGGCAGTCCTTCAGGGGCTTATCTAACCCGTGGATCATCTCGTGGCACTTTTTACCTGCCAGCTCCTCCTGGGGAATCCCCAGGAGATCCCCCAGGGCCTTGTTAGCCCTCAGGATCCTCATATCCCTGCCGTGGATAGAGACCCCGTTTTTTATGGCGTCGAAGGTTGTCTTCCACTCGTTCGCCATCTTCCTCGTTTCTGTGTCTATCATCTTCTCACTTACTTCCCGCAGAAAACCCCTTTCCAATGTGTAGGGACGAAACATCGGCCCAAAGCATCTGCCCCCCACTTTTAGGAGCTGTATATACGTCTTACCGCCTTCTCTGCCCACATCTATCAGGATCTGGGGGATGGCCATTAGCTTAGAGACGGCCATGCTTTTGTGGCCTTTTCTCAGGCAGAAATATGCCACTCCTTTCTCTCTCATCAGGTGAGAACAGACATCCTGGAAGAACATCAGAAGCTCTTTCTCACCCTTGAACAGGGCCAGGTTAAGGGGGTCGAAAACGAAGCTTCTCTGTCTCTCGGAGACCAGGCTCATCAGCGCCTCTTTAAACTCCCTGACACCGGCGTATTTTCTGATGTCCAGGACTTTCACCTGCCGCCCCTTAATTCCCAGGGACCCGTCCAGCCTGACGTAGACGATGCTCTGCTTTTCCCTTACGGCATTCCTCACGAAGGGCTCCACGAACCCCCT
>JALUUU010000116.1 GCA_027021185.1 archaeon
ATAAGGGCCGACCGGAGAAGCTTAACGCCCTCAACGCCGCCCTCCCTGAAGTCGCAGAAGGCGGTTGTCCCTTTGATAAGCATCTCGTTAAGGGCGTCCCGGATCCCTCGGCGAAGCTCCTCTTCATCCCTACCATGCACCTGGAACTTCAGCCCCCCTGGCCCCACGCGCTTAACCAGGCTTTCATAGATGCCGTAGTCCTGGGCCACGGCGTCTCCCAGGTGGATGTGGGCGTTGGTGAAGCTGGGAACAACCAATCCTCTCTTAAGGTCTATGGCCCTGCGATAAGGGCACCTGCCCTCCCCTATCTCCTTTATTTTACCTTCCTCGATAGCTATGTAGCCTTTTACAACCTCGAAGTCCTCTCCGCATAGCAGGGTGGCATTTTTAAGGATCATTTCTCGCAGACACAGGGATTGGAGCCGCAGTATCTACAGCGTCCGGGATACTTCTCCATCAGAGCCTCCTCTAGGTCCATGTCCAAAACATTGGCTAAGGACGCAGTCCACGCCACAATGTCGGCCAGCTCCTCCATCATCGCCTCCCTATTCTTCTTCCTCAACGCCTCGGCCAGCTCCCCCACCTCTTCCGTGAGCCAGAGAAGGGTTCTCTCAGCCCCTCTGTCGATGTCCCTTTGGTAGTAAAGCTCCCTCATGAGCCCCTGAAACTCTCGAAGATGCATAAAGGGCTATATCCCGGGGTAACTTATATATCTGTGGGATAATGGAGTTTTTCGGATATGGGGCGCCATTTCAGCAATTATCTCAGTAAAAAAGACGCAGAGGATTGCCTCCGTAGCAACGTAGAGAAGATAACCATCACGCCAACAGCCCTCAGGCAGACCCCAGACAAGACCCTGGAAAGCCTTAGGGAGAAAGGGGTGAAGATAGAGGTTCGGGGACCCAGAGGAAGGCCGAGGAAACTCACTGGGGAGAGCGTCAAAAGGGTCATGGCTATGAGGCAGAGGGGGCTGAGCTACTACAGGATAGCGAGGCTGACCGGATTGCCCAAGAGCACTGTGTTCGACTACTGTCAGCGCTACGGCAACATGTCCCTGGCCGAGGAAGAGATAAATGAGCAGGAGCTAAGGGAGGCTAAGAATTTCCTGGAGAAGCTCAGGAAAGCCGGTATCAGCGATGAGCTCACGTCTCTGGCAGCCAAGGGTTGCGCGGCCAACGAGCCCAGGGAAATAGCTTATATATTAGTGGAGATAGAGAAGGTGATGGAGGCGTACCGCTAGAGGCGCCGAGAGGTATGAATATGGTTAGGAGAAAGAGAAGCAGGGTGTCCATGCCGGCTTCCGGGGCCGGGCTAGTGCGATACATGGACGAAGAGGGTCAGGGCTTCAAGTTCAAGCCCGAGCATGTCATCTACGCCTCCACAGGAGTTATAGTCCTAGAGATCCTTCTAAAGCTGGGTCTCCTCTAGTTTTTGAGGTGGTCCCTTGAGGGTGGCCATCACCAGACCCAGGGAGAAAGCCGAAGAGACCATCGCCCTGGTAGAGGCCAGGGGCTGGAAGGCTCTTATCGTCCCCACGGTGGAGCTGAGGCCGAGGAAGAAGGCCCTGGAGGGGATAGACATAAGGGACTTCGACTGGCTCGTTCTAACAAGCTCTGCCGGCGCAGAGCTGGCCCTGAGCCACTTCGGAGAAGACGCCAGAGACGTGAAGATAGCCTGCATAGGCCCTAAAACCGCCGCAGAGGCTGAGAGAAGGGGATACGACGTAGCCTTCACCCCCACCAAGTACGAGGCCGAGGCCCTTGCAGAGGAGCTTCTTAGCAGCGGCGCCGAGGGTAAAAAAATCCTCGTCGCAAGAGCATCCAGCGGCAGAGAGGTCCTGGTCCAGGTGCTGAGGAAGAGAGCCGATGTCACGGAGGTTTCTCTATACGACACAGTCATGCCCAGGGATACCGGCGGGATAGAGGAGTTCAGAGGGGCCCTTAGAAAGAAAGAACTCGACGCGGTAATATTCACGAGCTCCATGGCGGCCAGGAACCTCCTCGCCCACCTGAGAAAAGGGGAAAAGCACGCCATAAACGCTTTGGCGGTATGCGCCATCGGGCCAATAACGGCGAGGGTTCTTAGAGAAGAAGGGATAAAGGTTGACGCCGTGCCCGAGGAGTACACGGTAAAGGCATGCCTAGAGGAGCTGGAAAAAACAAGGAGGCGCAGGAGGAATTAATTTGGCCAGGAAACTGGTTATATGGCCCAGCTACATCGACTCGGAGAAAACCAGGCGCATGGGCAGGAAGATAGCAAAGAACAAGGCAGTTCCCTCCCCCAAGCTGAGGGAGATCGCAGCCGCCGCAGAAGCCCTTGGTCTAGGCCCTGTGGTGGAGGGGGAAAAGGCCTATCCAAGGGAGTGGTGGACCAAGGGTGGCAGGGTCCTGGTGAGAAGGGGGTCCTATAAGACCAAGACCGATATCCT
>JALUUU010000117.1 GCA_027021185.1 archaeon
GTTCCGTCCTCTGCCATAGCCATCCCCCTCATGAAGGACTTCTTTTATGATAAGCCCAGCCGCCTCATTATAATCCAGGTGAAAGTTAAGATAGCCATTTACAGCATCCACCCTGTCTATCAACCCCCTTTTTGTGGTGTTGGCAGCCAGATCCCGAGCTATATCCATAGGTGAGCGCCTGAGCCTGGAAGCGAGCTCGAAGGCCACAGTGGAGGAGAGATCACCCATCTCCGCGGGAGGCTCGGATAGAGGAGGGCTGGGCACCTCAACCCCAAGGGTCTTCAGGGCCATATCCAGGGACTTTCTAACGTCCTCCCTAAACGTCTGCAGGACCGACAAGATCTCTCTACCCCCTGGGTCTGAATCTTAGGATAGCGGCTATTCCTCCAAAGGCCTTTAGCTGCTGACCCTCCTCCGTCTCGTTAGAAATGACCTCAACTTTAGCCCCAGTGGTATCCGCCAGTTCCTGCAGCTCGTCGAGGGTGGTTTGGTAGTCTTTCACCTCAAGGTCTTCGCCGCACTTAGGGCAGGCCTCAGCGTAGCCTTTGAGGTCCCGCACGGTCCTCTCTCCCCTATATCCGCAGCTCGAGCATTCCACTGTTATCCTGTAGGAATCAATGTCCTCGGATATGAGCACGGTATCCACAGCCCCCTGGGCTAGGTAGTCCTTAACCTCCTGCTCTCCGTAGGCAGCTAGGCCGTCGTCTTTCACGACTTCCTTCATAAATCGCTGAACGAGGTTTTTCTCCTTGGTTACCTCTAGGTCTTTAAAGGTTTCAGAGGCGTTGTCCACGAGCTCCCGTATGCCGTAGTCGTCGGTATAGGAGGTGTCAACTGTTGCGATGATCCTCTTCTGAACCTCAGGATGAAGATATCCCTCTTTCACAAAGAACTCCTTGGTCGGTCCGGGTCCGCCTATCAGCACCCCTTTAAGGTCCGGGGTGTTGAGAAACACCTCGCTGGCGTACCTAGCCACTCTTTTGAAGTATTCGTGGGCGGCTATCTCTATGAGCCTCTCGAATCGGCGCTGGCTCTGCCCCCCTCGTCCGTGTTTCCTGGGAACGTTAGATCCTATACGCCTCACCACCTCGATGCGTTTCCCTTTAAGCAGGCCTATGGTGGCCTCCCCCCTGTCCACCACCAGCAATCCATAGGTGTCTTTCTCCTCGAGCATGTCCTTTAAAGGCTCGATGAGGAATTGTGAGTCGCAGTGATAAGTGTAGGTGGTTATCCTCTCGGGGGGCTCTATCATGTATACCTCTATTTTGTCTTTTATCCCCCGGGGTATTGTGCCAACCATGAGCACGAGGCCGTTTTCTGGAACTTTTTTGATCAGCTTCAGCCTCTGCATTATGACCTCGAGAGCGGAGAGAACGTTCTTCCTGGTGCGGGTGCTCTTTATATTGGATGCCTGGGAATACTCTTCCCTCATCTGGGCCATAACATCGTTCAGGTTCTTGTCGGGGGGGATATAGAGGGTTATCAGCTCAGTGCCCTTTCCTTTCTTAGACTCAAGAACCTCTAGTTCTTTTTTAAGCTTGTGAAGGACCACAGATGATGTTTCGGTCATTTTTCATCCCGTAAGCTTTAATATCATAGGGCAGAAAAGGGTGTGGGACATGAAGGTTGTCATAGATATAGGGGGCTCAATCTTCGCATCACCCATCAATGTTGACTACATAAAGCGTTTCTCAGAGTTTTTAATAGAGTTGAACAGGGAGGGTTATAAACTTATGGTCGTAGTTGGAGGTGGGAAGAAAGCCAAAGAGTACATATCCACGGCCAGGGCCCTCGGGGGTGAACCCGATTTTCTCGATGAGATCGGCATAGCAATTACCCGGGTTAACGCCATGCTTCTTATAGCAGCCCTTGGAGATCGTGCCAACTCGTGGGTTCCCACGAGGCTGGAGGACGCATCCCCTGGGGAGAGAATCCTTGTAATGGGGGGTACGAGACCGGGTCAGACCACCGATACCGTGGCGGCGGAGCTGGCGTCTCGCCATGGAGCAGAACTTCTCCTTGTGGCGTCCAATGTTGACGGGGTCTACACCCGAGACCCCAGGATAGACCCCGAGGCAAGATTCATCCCGGAGCTGAGCACCAAGGAACTTCTGGACCTCGCTTCTGAGAGAGGTCATGAGCCTGGATTCAGGGGCGTGATAGACCCTAAAGCGGCCAAGATAATCCATGCCTCAAAGATAAAGACAGCTTTCGTAAACGGCGCAGACATAGAAAACATGGAAAAGGCCGTTAAGGGGATGGACTTCAAGGGAACGCTTGTCACTCCCGGTGGTTAATCGCGTAACAAGCCCTGCAACAGTTTAACGTACCTCTAATTATTTATATATGGAATAAATAATATACACAGTTGCCAAGGCTGAAGGGGGGTTCCGCGGCACTTATGGGGGGTGGAGGT
>JALUUU010000118.1 GCA_027021185.1 archaeon
AGGTCCGCCTCTATGCCCCTGAGGGCTCCTCCCCTGACCGTGACAGTTTTTTTCTCTGGATCCACCTCCACCTCCGCCCCCATCATCCTGAGGTAGTCCAGGATCTTCCTGTCCCCCTGGAGCGATGTGCTGGACAGGTTCCTGAGGGTTATCTCGGATCCTGTCATGGCCGCCAGGGCCAGGAAGTATGAGGCGTTGGAGTAGTCCCCCTCCACTTCGTAGTGGGTTCCCCTGTAGCGTGAGGGCGGCACCCTGAAGCTCCTGTATTCCCTGTTCTCGGCCCTCACCCCGAAGCGCTGCATGGCCTCCAGGGTCATGGCCACGTAGGGCCTCGACTTGAGGGGGCGGGTCAGCACGATCCTCACCTCTTCTCTGGCGTAGGGGGCGACTATGAGGAGGGCGGAGATGAACTGGGAGCTTATGTCGCCTCTTATCCTGGTCTCACCTCCGAGGAGGGTTCCCCCGTGAATAGTCACCGGGGGTCTTCCGTCTCCCCGGAGGGAGGAGGTCTTTACCCCCAGCTGCTCTAGGGCGTCTAGCAGGGGCTGCATGGGCCTCTTCCGCAGAGATTCATCGCCGGTGAGGGTGACTTCGCCGTCAAGGGATGCCATGGCCGACACCAGCCTTATGGTGGTGCCGGAGTTCTCGCAGTCTATATCCCCCGGCGGTGTTCTCAGCCTTCCCCCTGTTCCATCCACAGTAGCTTCAGCCTCGCCGCCGAGGCTTATCTCCGCCCCGAGGGCGCGGCACGCCTCGACTGTTGCCAGGGTGTCCCCTGAGGAGAGGTAGTTCCTTATCCTTGACTCCCCCTGGGCCAGGGAGGCCAGCACGAAGGCTCTGTGGGTGTAGCTCTTCGACGGCGGCGCGTCCACTGTGCCGCGCAGTCCCTCTGTCCTGGTTACCACGTAGTCCATACCTGCACCAAAGATATATATTGTGCCATGCTAGTTATTAACATAATGCTCTCCAACCTGCGAAGGGAGATAGAGCTCCTAGGGCGGCATGTCCTGATTCTTGATCTGGTCATGAGCCATGAGCCCGTGGGGATAATAAAGCTCTCCTCTATGAGCGGTCTTCCCCAGCACAAGGTCAGGTACTCCCTGCGAGTCCTGGAGCAGAGGGGATTGATAAAGCCTTCGCAGCAGGGGGCAGTTGCCACGGAGGAGGCAAAGAGGTACAGGGAGAAACTCTATTCAGAGGTCGTGGAGGCCAGGAGAGACTTGGAGGCCCTTCTGGAGAAGATGACGCAGGTATAGGGATGGCCTGTTATTCGTAGCAGGGGGAATTATAGGATGCTCAAACAAGGCACGGCTTCTCAAGACACGGAAGACGGATCAACGATATTTCTCAGGCTGAACAACTACACAGGTGTAGCGGTTAAGAGCCCTGGGAGCCTTATCCTGATAGACCCCGATAATTATGGTCCTGGTCATGTTTCCGGCCACGGTCTTCCTGGGGGAGGTCATCCCGACGCCATACTGGTCTCCCACAGCCATCCGAAGCACTTCACCCCGGCTGATGTCGCCTCCCTTGCCGATGCCGATACGAAGGTCATGGGCACATGGAGGGTTATCTACTCCCTGAAGAAGATGGCCCGTAGGCGTCCCCGGAACATGATCGCCCTTCGCCCGGGCAACTCCATATTCGTGGGCGATGTCGAGGTCGAAGTTCACAGGGCCCTGCATCCGTACAAAGCGGTTGTTCCAACGGTGAGCGAGAGGTTCGCCTCCGTGGATGAGGGGAAATGGGGGGAGCAGCATCTGTCCTTCGCCTTCACTCCCAAGGGATTCGGAAAGGTCTACCACATGTCAGACTCAGTGCCCTTTAAAGGATTGGAGGAGATAAAGGGGGTTGAGATAGCTATCCTGCCCGTTAACCTGGGGCACTGGAACTCCATCGAGGACGCTGTTCTTGCCGTGAAGGCCCTCAGGCCCAGGATCGTCCTGGCCCTCGGCAACTTTAAGAAGGGTGGGCTCCTGGACAGGTGGAGCGCCCGCAGAGAGCAGGGAAGGTTCAGAAAGAAAATCAGCAGCCTGGGGGCGGAGGTTGTTTTTCTTGGGGATAAACCCTACGCATATACGAGGTAATTTTTTAATTTTTACCCCAGGAGCTCGTCGATGAACCACTCGGGGTCGAATCTCCTGAGGTCCTCGTATTCCTGACCCACACCCAGGTAGAGGACGGGCTTGCCTATGGCGTGGGCTATGGATATGGCTGAGCCTCCCTTGGCGTCCGCGTCTGCCTTAGTAAGGATCACCCCGTCGATGGGCAGTGCGCTGTGGAATTTCTCCGCCTGCTCCACCGCCGCGTTCCCCGTGAGGGCGTCTCCGACGAAGAGCACCAGGTCCGCCTTGGCCACCCTGGCTATCTTCCGCATCTCGTCCATGAGGTTCAC
>JALUUU010000119.1 GCA_027021185.1 archaeon
AGCTCATCCAGCTCCAGGAGAAGATTCATCTCACCTACGGCCGCAACAGGCGCAGCGTGGCCATAGGGGTTTACGACTACGACAGGCTCACACCGCCCATAAGGTACACCACCGTGGCCCCTGATGGCATAAGCTTCGTGCCCCTGGACATGGAGGAGGAGCTGACCCCGGGGGAGATCCTGGAGAAGCACCCCAAGGGCAGGGAGTACGGCCACCTCATAAAAGACCATCCAGAGTATCCCCTCATGATAGACTCCGCTGGGAACGTGTTATCCATCCCACCCATCATCAACTCCAGCTACACCGGCAAGGTAACCCCGGAGACGAAGAACCTCTTCATAGAGCTGACGGGCTTCGAGGTGGGCAGGCTGTCCCCGGCCCTTAACGTCCTTGTCGCCGCTCTCCATGACAGGGGGGGTAGCATAAAAACCGTGAGGGTGGAGTACCTCGACAGGGTGATAACGACCCCAGACCTCGCCCCCGGTGAGTTCACCCTCTCCGTTGACTATGCCCTCAGAACCCTGGGGCTTGAGCTATCCCAGGGGGAGATGGCTGAGCTCCTAGGTAGAGCAAGGTACTCCGCCCGGGTGAAGGGCTCAAAGATAAGCCTCCTGTATCCCCCCTACCGCGACGACATCCTTCATATGAGGGACGTGGTGGAGGACATCGCCATAGCCTACGGGCTCAACAACATGTCCCCCGAGGTGCCGCGTATCCCTACCATCGGCGGCGTCCTCCCCCTGGAGGAGTTCTCGGACGTCATTAGGGAGGTGATGATCGGCCTCGGCTACCAGGAGGTTCTGACTTTCTCCCTCACCAGCAAGGAGAAGCTCTTCGATAAGATGCGTCTGAAGGAGCATGAGGCCTGCGAGATAGCTAATCCCGTCAGCATCAACTGGAGCGCCCTGAGGACGTGGCTCCTCCCCAGCCTGATGGAGTTCCTCGCCAGCAACAGGCACGCCGATTATCCCCAGAGGGTGTTCGAGGTGGGGGACGTCGTGGTGCCGGACGATGAGGCGGAGACCAGGGCGAGGAACGTGAGAAGACTCGCCTGCGTGCTCATTCACCGCAGGGCAGGATACGAGGAGGCCTCCTCCGTCCTTGACGCCCTGCTGTCCACCCTGGGGGTTGATTTCAGGCTGAAGGCGGGGGAGCATCCGAGCTTTATCCCCGGCAGAACGGCCAGGGTGCTCCTTGGTGAGAAAGAGATAGGATTCATCGGCGAGATTCATCCCGGGGTGCTTAATAACTGGGGTCTCAGGATGCCCGCGGCGGCCTTCGAGCTGGAGGTCACTCCTCTCCTGCCTCAGCGGTAGCCTCGGTTTCCGCTTCCTTCTCCTCCTCGAAGTAGAGGATGGCGATGAGGATGGCGATGACCGCCAGGGTTATGAAGTAGTCGTAGCTCGGGAGCCGCTTGGCCACGGCGTATACAGACAGGAGGCCGAGGACCACCCCTGCTCCGGCGTATCCCCAGAAGATCTTCTCCCTGGGGAACTGTTTCTCCAGGTAGTAGGTTGTGAGCAGCAGCAGACCTACTCCCAGGGCAAGGGCTATCCTAATGTCCAATGCGAATCCTCCTAGTAGGGTTTTCCATCCTCGTGGATTTAAAGCTTCCTGTTAAATGGGAGCCGTCGCAGGTCTTGGCGTTGCCCATGAAGAAGCCCTCCCTGCAGGTGGAGAAGGCCATCCCCCTGGAGACGCATTCATCCATGATTTTCTTCATCAGCCTCGTGCGGGTCTCCCTGGGGAGATACCAGGCGTTGCCGTGTCTCTCTCCACGGCGGAAGTACTGGTCCCTCAGCTCGGCGGCCTCCCCTGGGAAGGCCTCGCTGAACCTCCTCCAGGAGTCAGGCCTGGCCTTGTAGGTGGAGGACACCACCTGGGCCACCCCGGCGTCCCGGAGCTCATCCAGGAGGTCTGCCACGTCGCTGTTCACCCCTGGGATGATGGGGTCGACTCTGCACGCCACCCCTATCCCTGCGTCCCTCAGCTTCCTCAGGGCCCTTATCCTCCTCCCCGGCTCAGGGGCCCGGGGCTCTAGGCGGGACGCCGTCTCCTGGTCCAGGGTTGTCACAGTTATGCTTACGCAGGCCCGCATCTCCCTGAGAAGGTCGATGTCCCTGGTGACCAGGTCGGATTTGGTGATGATCATGACCCTGTGGTCCCTGAGGAGCTGGAGGCATGCCCGGGTGCGCTTGAACCTGCGCTCCATAGGGGTGTAGGGGTCTGAGCTGTTGGCCATGGATATGACCCGCTCCGGGTCCAGCTTGCTCCTCTGGCGCCTCACCTGCTCCAGGAGGTTCTTCTTCAGCCTGGCCTCGAAGGCCCGGGGGATGTAGGAGGTTATGTAGCAGTAGACGCAACCGTGCTCGCAGCCCGT
>JALUUU010000120.1 GCA_027021185.1 archaeon
CGCCCTCTGGACATGGGGCCTTAGCTGCCGACTCTTCTCCGTAGCCAGGAGCCTCACCATAGCCCGGAGCTTCACCGTAGCCAGGAGCCTCACCATAGCCCGGAGCTTCACCGTAGCCAGGAGCCTCACCATAGCCCGGAGCTTCACCGTAGCCAGGAGCCTCACCATAGCCCGGAGCTTCACCCTCGGCGCCAGCCTCGGGGCACGGAGCGCCTTTGACTACCTTCTTTTTTTCTTTCACGTACTCCGGGAAAGGTGGACCCATGCTGTAAGCTGTGATGTAACCTAGGGCCGCCACTACAACTATACTGAGCAATAGTATGTCCTTCTTCATCTAAGACCTACCTCTGTGTGTGTAAACAACTATTTCTGGATCTTTAGGACGAAGACTCCGCCGTTAGAGCTCTTGTCGATGATCTTGTATCCCCTTTTGTTGCAAGCCATCGTGATGGTCTCGTTGGAAGAAGGGTTATCAAAGACCACTTCCAAAACATCACCCGGCTTCAGCTTTTCCAGAGATTTCACTGTATATAGCTGGGGATGGGGACACACATATCCCTTGACATCGAGCTCGTAGAGCCCATTTCCCTTTTGGGTCAGTTTTACCACCTGAACACCTCCTGTGCTGTTTTCATACCTATTATTAACATCTTATTCAATTTCTAAGTCTAGGTCGATCTTGGACAGCTGACGTTCAGTCCACCAAGTCATTCCTTTAACAGCTAGAAACGCTCCAGCACCCATGCCCAAGAAGAACACCCATCCACCTGGGTCACCTCCAGCGGCACGGATGTAGAAACCCCCAATATTGCATCCTAAGGCTATCCTGGCGCCTACACCCATCAGCACACCGCCTAGGATGGCGAATGTAAAGAGTTCTCTGTTAGGCTTCTTCCACTTGAACTCATTGCTGAGGAGGGCCATAACTGCTGCGCCCAGCATAAGGCCGAAGGACATCCACAGGAGGGGGTTGTTCAGGGGATGCGGCAAACCGTTGGTAACTCCGAAGAAGAAGTTATCTCGCATATTCATACCTAGCTTCTCTAAGAACCACGCACCAAATTGGGCCTCCTGACTGGTTATGTACCAGTAGCCCGGATCAAAGACCCTTCCGGTCCGGGATACGTCCTCGGTATAACCCATTCTTATCAGAGCTGTTCCGAAGTTATCCATGGAGAACCTGTTTCTCAGCCCCTGAATAACCAGGATGTTTAGTCCTGCTACGAGGCCTATGAGGGCTCCGGCGATAGCTGTGCGCTTTGAAGCGGTTATCATGCCCCAGAAACCGGCCAAGTCTTCGCGGAAGGTCATGCTGACGTTGCCGCCATCAGCCGTAGCCGCGGCAGCTGCCTTCTGCTCCATCAAATCTTTCCTCGTAACGAAGAAATACGTTAGACCTAAGAGAATTAGCACCACCAGGAATCCATTGATAAGAACATCGCCGATGAAGTATTTTGCATCTCCGTACTGAGAGAAGTAGCTTGATACCCGCACAGTAGGCTGCTTGAATACGTAGCCCTTGAGGAACTTATCAAAGTATCCTCCCACGTCCACAAAGAGTGCTTGGGAGAACATCATGGCCACAAGAGTTGTGGCAGAGCTGAGGTTGCCCTCACCGGACTTATAAAGAGTCCCGGTAGCACAGCCTCCTGCAATGACCATTCCCAATCCAAATATAAATCCACCCAATAGCTCATGTAGACCTAATGGAGCTGGGTGGAAAGTACTCAAACCCTGCACCTCGAGATAAGCAATGACAACCCCGAGGATTACAAGGGCTATCATTATCCCAATATACATCCTCGTGACGCGCAGTGCGATAAGGTCCCGCCAGGCCGAAGCAAAGCAGAACCTTCCCCATTGCTGAAGCACACCATAAGTAAACCCGAACCAGGTATAGGCCACGAGGTATATGTACATGGGGTTTTTTGCATAGTACCATACGCTAACAATCAACAGGAAACCTATGATACCAAAAGCCCATAGTCGACGCCTCGTCTCAGAATCCGCTTCCATTACTTTTCCTCCCATCGAGTTCTGAATCGGGCTGATATATTGCCGCATGATATATAAAATTTTTCCTGCGTGGCCTCATCTCCATATAAGGTTATAGAAAAAATTTTATAACGTGCCTGCTCCATTCTCTTGAAAGCGGAGCCTATGAGTCAATTTACAAGCTATGAAATCTAAATGGGGCTCTTTCAGATAGGCCTCTGTCTTGCGATAGCCGGGACCTGCTACGGCCTTCACAATAGAAGCCCCTCTAGAGCCGCAGGGTACAGGTTGAAGATTTTCGGAGCAGCCTTCATTTTATATGCCCTGAAGATATCCCGGAGGCTATACGTCCCAGAGGCCAGCCCTTTGCATCCTTCACTGACCCTTTTCCTACAGCACAGCCTCGGTGTAATATTCTTCATCTTGCTCGGGGCGGTTAGTTTACTGTATCTTGTAGAGCCCTCGAAGAAGAAAAAAGTCCAGAAAATCAGCTACCTCCTTATAGAGGCCCCGGCGCTCTTCGTCCTGATTTATAATCTTGCTTTATAATATTATATATACCCTAGGCAACCCCCAGAGCCTCCGCCACACCCTTGCCCTATCCAAGGCCATGCATGTCTACCAGATAATGGTCCTAATCATCGTAACCGCCGTCATCCTCAGAAAGATAACCCGAAAAGGCTTCCCAGGGGTCTTAACTCTGCCCAGGAAGTATCCCTTCGGCTTCGGGGTTGTTCTTCTCATGATGGCAGACGTGGGGCACATCCTCAATCTAACGATTCTTCAGGGAAAACCTGATCTGAGCCTTCTGGAATACGTCCTGACAACTATCTCGCTAATGATAATTACATGGAAAGTTTATGACCTGTCTAAGGAGCCCAGGCCTGGCGAGGCTGAGATAACTATGCCCGTGAAAAAAAATATTCCAGGATCACCTCTAAGGTCGTTGAGGAGACCAGACGGGAGATAGGGATGTGACTGAGTATAAACCCGCTTTAATCTCTTGGAACGTCATGGGCCGGTGCAACCTCAGGTGCTCTCACTGCTATATGGATGCCTCTGGCCTGGAAGAGGGCGTCTCAAATGAGCTATGCATCGCCGAGGGGCTGGGGCTTATTGACCAGATAGCACGCCTCAGCCCGGGAACAATACTTGTTCTGACGGGTGGGAGCCCTTCCTCCGAGAGGACCTCCCTTTGCTGGCGAAAAGGGCCTCCCATAAGGGATTGACGGTGGTTGGGGGAACCAACGGAACCCTCCTTGACGGTTCATGGGTGGATAAACTGATGGACTGCGGTGTTAGAGGCATGGGCATAATCCTAGATTCCCTCAACCCCGAAAAACACGACGCCTTCAGAGGAGTGAGAGGGGCCTGGAAGAGGACATTACGGGGGATCTCAGCCTGCAGGAAGAAAGGCCTGGAATTCCAGGTCCAGACAACCGTAGCAAAGGACAACTATGGTGAGATCCCTGAGCTAATAGAGTTCGCCAGCGTGCTGGGGGCCAGAGCCTTTAACCTATTTTTCCTGGTGTGCACGGGAAGGGGGCAGAGAATGACTGATATCTACCCTCGCCTGTATGAGAGAATGCTTTCTTACATAGCCCAGATTCAGGATGAATATGAAATGCTCGTTAGAGCGCGGTGCGCCCCTCACTATACCAGGATCTCACTTCTACACGGCAGGGGGATCGGCCTCCTCTGGGAAATTCCTTGTTGGCTGTTTGGCGGGGACGTATTATTTCCGGGTGCCCCCTGATGGAGTCGTAACCCCATGTCCTTACCTGCCTATCGAGCTCGGGAGCATAAGAAAAGACAGCCTCAGACGGATATGGGAGACCTCCGAGGTGCTGAAGAAGCTCCGGAACCCCGTATTTAAGGGAAGATGCGGCAGATGCGAATTTGCCGCCGCCTGCGGCGGATTCAGGGCCCGGGCTTTCGCTGTTCGAGGAGACTACATGGCCGAGAATCCTTGGTGCCTCCACAGACCTGCAAAAAACAACCCCCTGACGGTGGACAGATTATATAATAATAAGAGTAAGGGGGTTGCCTGGAGCCCTGAGGCAAAGAGGAGGATGGCGCGGGCACAGGCTTTTCTCAGAAGGGGTATAGAGAGGCGGGTGGAGCAATATGCCATGGATAGGGGGATGAGAGAGATCACGCCAGAGCTTCTTATGGAGTTGAGGGAGAAGTGGAATGGAAGAGGCTCGTTCACTGAAAACGGCGGGTAATGGCGATAACCATGCAATAAAAATTAATACGAGCCATGTTTCTAATATGTTAGAGAGAGGAGAATGAGGGTGCCCTTTCGTATATGGGGGGTTTTCACCATATTCCTGGCAGTTGCCTCCCTTAAGATTATATTTTTTCCCTCCGCCTATATCGAGGGGGACGGGGACCTCGTATCAGGGGTGTCCAGAGAGGGATTCAGGCTCAATCCATCAAGCCCCCCTGAGGATGTCATCACTCTAAGGGTCTTAGTCGCCGCTGACGAGGAGTACAGAAAACGCATGGATGTCATGGGGGCGGGATGGAGGGAGGAAGCCCTGATGGTATTAGAGCGTGCCGATGATGCCTTTTACAGAGACTTCGGAATAAACTTCGCTGCCACAGGATTCGTGGAATGGGATAGCCCCAACGAGGAGAGCGACGGAGTTACGCTTCTGATAGCGGCCCAGTCTGACCTAGGATGGGGACAGGGGAGGGATGGTCACGACATTTTGCTGGTGTTCACAGGACAGGACATCAAGGACTATGCTGGATGGGCCGAGCACTATTACGGCTCCCGAGACGCGGACACAGTCATCCTCCAGCACCAGTTCGACCTCTGGAGGAGAAATAAAGACTGGCACGTACTGCAGGGGGAGTTGTCGCATCTATTCGGAGCCTCCGACCACGTTTCCCCCAGCGACCCGATTTACTGGCGCGAAGACATAATGTCCTATAAGTGGCTCTACTACACTGATAAGTGGGACGCTCTCTGCAGTAAGATCATACAGAAGAACAGGGAGCGCTTTTCCAAGATAAGCTAAGCACGTATTTTCTTTCGATAGCTCTTCAGACATATAGGGTTCTGATAGCTTCACCGGATATGATGGTCGATGCCCATGTAGGCCTCTATGAACCTACGGATTCGGTATTCGTCGAACTGGTCGAACTTATCTATCCTCCCCCAGGCAGTGAGGGCTATTACGCTGTCCATTTCCGGATAGGGGGCAAGGATAACGAGTTCGTATTCCGTCACAACCCTCGTGAGGT
Organism: archaeon; assembly: GCA_027021185.1. Taxonomy (GTDB): domain Archaea; phylum Hydrothermarchaeota; class Hydrothermarchaeia; order Hydrothermarchaeales; family JALUUU01; genus JALUUU01. The sequence goes on from JALUUU010000120.1 coordinate 5,251, forward strand.
TCTCCACTAGCTCGTCACATTTTTCTTTTTCCAGGTTTCTGCAGTTGTACTGGACTATTACTCCACCGTCTTCCAGGTTGTGGACCTGTAATTCTTTTTGTACCGTAGTGTTGTGGATCCCCCATTTAGCCAGGAATGAGTAATGAGGTCCTGAGGTGGGGGGATTGCTGTTGTAGGGCTCATGGGAATCTCCAGGCAGGATGTGCTTGTTGCCCATGTCAGGCACCATCTGACCAGGGCCTGATTCCAGAGGCTGTTCCTCCTCCGAGCCGAATCTCCCGCCGCTTAGAAGGGCGTATCCCAGGATGGATCCTAAAAATATCACAACGGCGAATATGGTAAAGGTAAGATTCTTTTTCTCTGCTTTCCGGTTTCGTATCTTTTTTCCTCGTTTCCTTTTTACCATTATAGCGCCTCATAAAGAATTACGTCCCTTTAATTTTAAGATTTTCCTCCCCCGAATCCCCATCTGAGCCGTGCCTAAAGTATGAACTCTGCCATCACGGTAATTAGATTGTAGACAACCCAATGCCCATATTACTCGAAAAATTTTTAAGAAAGTGGCATATTTTTGTTAAAAATTCAAATTTTTGAATAAAAATAATTATATATGTATACTTCCTAAACCATTGTAATTCTCTATAGGAGGGCGAAAGTATGAAAATGATAAATGGAGTGGATGTGGAATACCTCCAGAAAGTCGTTGAAGCGGTGAAGGCGAATCCTGACCTGGGTAAGACCATCTGGAGGGCAAGTACTAAGTGGAAGGGGGGCTTCAAAGGAGAGGCTAGAATAAGGGACTTTGTCGTGGATATGGACGAGCCAGAAGACCTTGGTGGGACTAACACCGCGCCCAACATGGTGGAAATGGTTTTGGGGGCCTATGGGTGCTGCCTGACTGTGGGGTATGTTATGAATGCCGCCGTGCGGGGCATTGAAATCGCCAAGCTGGAGATAGAGGTTGAGGGAAATATAGATCTGCCGGGATTTCTGGCCCTGGAGCCACCGGAGAAAGTATGGCCAGGGTTCACAGAGGTACGCGCCAGGGTGTTCCTGAAAACAAAAGCCCCCTTAAGCAAGGAAGAGCTTCAGGACCTTCACGATGCTGTGCTTAAGACTTCCCCGGTCGGAAGCATCCTGAAGAACCCGGTTAAAGTCATCACAGAGCTTGAGCCCCGGAGATTTGTATAGGGTGCAGGGCCTCGATTAATGGACTGAAACCTATTTTTTCTTTTTTTCTTATCTCCTTGTATACCCCTAGGGCAGGGTCGGAATCTCGCGCTCTATACTCCCAACGCATCTAATTCTCCCTACAGTGGTCCTGTATACCTCGCCCCTATGTACAGAAGCACTCCCCCGAGGAATCCTTTGAGCCACCGCTCTTTGAAGAATTGGGAGGCCCACGGCCCCAGGACTGAGCCCGCAACCACGCCGATGAGCTCAAGCCCGAGGAGAATCCAATCCGCCCTCACCCCAAGCTGAAGATATGTTAGTATGCTGGTTATCATGGCAACGATTACCGCAACAGCCGATGTTCCCGCAACGATGAACATGGGCAAGCCGATTATGCTCGTCATAAATGGGACATATAGAAAACCGCCGCCGACCCCTATAGCTGCTGAGAAGGCGGCAATTATGGCCCCGGCAGCGAAGGTTGTAGCAGGGCTGAAGCTGAACTCCTCGCCGCAGAAGATGAATCTCACCCGGGTAATGGACTTCTCCAGGGTGTTGACGCCGTAAGAAAACTCTCCAGATACTGAGGCGGCCTCCCCTCTCATCCTCATCATTTTTTCGTATCTCACCGATGCCCTAGAGATCCTGTCCCGGCTTTTAAGGAAGCCCGGAGTAGTTTCGTACAGGACTTTAAGAGCAATCATGAGAACCATGAGTCCGAAGTAGAACTTGTATCGCTCAATACCCCCAAGGTAAGTCTTGGAAAAAACAGCTCCGATCACAGCCCCCGCCACACTTCCCAGGCCCAGGGAAAGGCCCAGCAGGAGCACTATTCGCCTCATCTTAATGTAGCTCCTGATAGCCACCAGGCTGCTCGTCCCCACCATGAACTGATTCATCACTTTAATAATGTTGGCGTCGCCGATGCCCATGAGGGTTATATGTCCAACACCGGAGAGGATTCCCCCGGCTGCCCCCACCGTTGAGAAGACGAATCCCACAAAGACCGCCCACAGTACCACCAGCACAGGGCTTGCCTCGATTCCAGCAGAGTCGTAATACACCATCTCAACCCCGTTCGTTCAACGCCGCTCTCTCGTTTTACCGGGATCTACCTCAATTTTATATTCATGCACTTCTTATCTCAATCCCATGGAGAAAAAAAATAAATCACTACTGGTAGCCGCCTTAACCAGCATGCTGCTCTTCATCGTCTTCGGGATCCCCACAGATCTCATCCCTAACAGTCTGTATATCCGGATGATTCCCGCCACCCCCCTTGACTATGTTTTCTTAGGAGCCACATCCGTGATGCTAGGAGGATATGTGGGACTGCTTTATTACAAGAGATCCGGGGGGCCGAGAGAGGACCTGGCGGCTATGGGAGGGGGCCTAGCAGGGATCTTCGCCTTTGGCTGTCCCATATGCAACGCCCTCCTGGTTTCTCTAATTGGATCTTCCGCTCTCTTAACGTATTACGAACCTGTGCGTCCTCTGATGGGCTTCCTGGGGATGGCTCTTCTAGGGGGGGCATTGTATCTGAAGGTGAGATGCAGAGAGTGCCGTGCTAAGTGAACGAAAAGTATATCGCCTCCATGGACCCAAGACTTAAAGAATGGTTCACGAACTTCTTCTGACTCTGGAGCTCATCCTCACTGCGATTATAATCCTAGCTGTGTCGGTGCTTTACACTAGGATAACCATCCCCGAGGTCAGGTTCAGGTTGAGCTTTTTAATAGCAGCTTTCTCGGCGTTCTTCGTGGCCCTTCTTTTCCACGCCGCCGCCACCAGGGGATATATGCCGGCTGTCACACTGTTCTACGAGCACATATTCGGGATAGTGTTTTTTGCTTTGCTGGGAAGTACGGGTCTCCTTCATTTCCTTGAGAAAAAGTACCAGAGGCTTGTCGCAAATGCCACTTATGCCTTCGTTGGTTTCGTATTAGCAGCCTCCCTCGCCGTCCAGATATATGCCTTCTCCATCGGCGAGACATACAGCCTTGGGACAAGGGAGATCGTGCTGTCTCATGTCCTTCAGATAAGCATACTCCTACTGGTGACAGGGATAATACTGAGAAGAATAATGGTCACTGACTCTTATCTGACCCCCCTTACCCTTCACAGGAGGTACCCCTTCGGCATAGCCGCGGTCCTCATGATGTTCGCAGTGGCGGCCCACATAGGAAACATCACCATCTCTCATCCTCCGGGGCACCTTGTCAGCTTCTTCGAGTCAGCCCTGGTTCTCCCTGCCCTCACCATCATCGCCACGTATATAATCTTCTCATATCGTTCTCAGATAGGCCTCTATGCCGATGTCCACGTGGAGAAATGTGAGTGCGATTACTGCAAGGCGAGAAGGGAGTACAGGAAAGTCTGGAGCATGGTTGAAGCCCTCAACCATGTCGTCAGGCAGGTTTACTATTCCCCTGTAGACGTGGGGATCGGCGCGAGGGAAGTCTTGTTTAGCGAATTTCTTAACAGCACAGGCCTCTCCTCCTTATTCAGCAAAACAAGGATGGAGCTCAGGAAAGCAAAGTTTCTCGCAATACCCCAGAAATATGAGCTTCTATACGGCATCAGCAATAAAATCTTGGAGTTTTTTGCAGCCCATAAAGAAATGATTAACGAGGCCCAGCTCTATCACCTGGTGAATTTCCTTGACTCAATCTACGCCCACAGGGGGGAGCGTTCACTGGACTTTAAGCCTCACTGGACTCTGCTTTCCCAGGTGGCCCGTGCCCTCGGAGACAGAGGCCGTGAGCACATCGAGAAGCTATCTAGCTGGGACCTGGCAACAACCTATGCCTACTTTGAGACGCGCCACCGCACTGGAATCCGGGTTCTAGACGAGTCCCTCGGGGGCATAGGTACCCATGAGTTCCTGTTAAACGTGTCTTCCGAAGTCTCCGGGAACAGGATCCTCCATCCAATAATAAAGAACAGCCTCCACAGCTGGAGAAACGTCATATACGTCACATCCGACCCCGTGGCAAAGATATTAAAGGATCTAGAGGAGGAACGCGGCTTCCTCGAGGACAACAGGCTTCGGATCATCACCCTCATGAAAAGTGATAAGCAGGATATTCCGGGGGTACAGTTTTCCACCGCCGGGGACCTCATAGATTCTTTACGAAAAGGCATCGAGGCCTTTCCCCTGAGCACCGTTTTCCTGGTGATTGACCTCAACCCTATCGCTATATCTTACAGCCCCTCTAGGATCCACGATTTTATTAAGAGGCTCACCGCCCTGCGCTTTGAACAGAAACTTGTGGTATCTGCCCTGGTCACGAAGAACATTCCGCCCTTATCCATGGACATTTTAAGGGATGAGGCGGACATCGTCCTCGTCCATAGGCTAGCGGAGGGGAAACACGTCACGGACATCGTTAAGCCTGAATCCCTCGCCGAAGAACCTCTCGAAAAAGACCTCTTTGCGGTATTGCAGCTGATATATAAAGAGAACAACCGGGGGAGAAAACCCTCTATCACCGAGGTGTCTGAGGCTTTCTCGATAACCCCAAAGACAGCCAGGAAAAGAATAAAATCCCTGAGGAGACTGGGGCTTGTGGAGATTGAGAAATCCGGCAGATACAGGGTAGTTAGGATAACAGACCGGGGGAGGCAAAGGGTTCTTCATAAGGAGTAGCCCACAGCTTTGGTTGTTTTGTTTAGTTCCCCCTTCTTACCGGTGTTTTACCGATATCTGATTATACACAGGTAACCAAAGAAAGAATCGGTGATGGAAATGAGAATGACGAGAGCACTGCTGATGGTCTTTACTTTAATCCTCCTCAGTGGAATAGGGGCTGTTTATGCCCACTCCGAAGAGGTTAGCGAGAAATACGAGAAGGCGGTTAACCCCGTTGAGGTCACCGAGGACTCCCTGGAAGCCGGAAAGAACATATATGCCCAGAAGTGCGCAGCGTGCCATGGAGCGGACGGCAAGGGAACCTCCCCCGGTATGCCTGATTTCACCGACCACGGGATGATGGAAGAGATGGGAGAAAGCGTGATGTTCCAGAAGATCTCTGAAGGCGTTCCTGGCACACCAATGCCTCCCTGGGAGGATGCCCTTACAGAGGAAGAGCGCTGGATGGTCATCAACTACATCAACACTATGCACCATGGAGAAGAAGGCCCTGGAGAGGTGGCTCATACGGACGAGATACCTCATGCAGACGAGGCTGATTCCGGGGCCCAGGATTTCGCCGCCGCTCCCGAGAAAGGGATATGCGGCCCGACAGCGATACTGTTTCTTG
>JALUUU010000121.1 GCA_027021185.1 archaeon
AAGGCTCATGAAGCCTTGATCGTATTTCTCAACAGCCTCTGGACGATTCTCAGATATCCTAGAAAGCTCGTTTAGGACGTTTGAAAAATCCTCTGAGACGACGTAGCCAGTGCCGCCGCATGAGGGGCAGGAGGATTCACCTCTTTTCTTTATCCCTAATTTCCTGCACAACGCCAAGCCCTTATCAGTCAAGTGTATCTGTCCATTCTTCCAGAAAAGTATGTCCCCCTTCAATCCCTGTATGAGGTCATAAAACTCTTTAAGACTTGAGTCCTGTCTATCGATGAGCTTGTACACGCTCTGCTTACCGTTTACCAGGGATTGGAGTATCTGCCTCTTTATCCTGTCCATCGCTATCCCCTATCCACTATCACATGCCGGAAGGACCGTGGTTTAAATCTTGATAAGAGAAGTCTAAAAGCCTGATCTGCCTTGGACACATCTCCACAGGTAAAAATGTCGAGGTTTACGAGCTCGTGTTCGGGCCATGTATGGAGAGAGATATGGCTTTCACCTATGAGAACTATTCCAGTCACCCCTCCTGGGTTGAATTGTTTGTAAACGCTGCCAACCATGGTGAGCCCCGCTTTTCGAATCACATCCTCCACTATCTTCTTGACCCGCTCCTCGTTAGTAATGAGTTCCTCCGAGACTCCGTATAGATCCGCGATGATGTGTTTTCCGATTATCATCGGCATCACCCATACTTTCACCTCAGATGGCTGAATAGGCTTTTTTCACTATTTTAAAGTTTTTGTAGGGACCGAGAGACTAGAAGAAGGTCTTTTTCTTACCCATAGTTATTAAAAAATTTTAACATGTTATTTTGGTTGAAAAATTTTAGGAAGGTGAAACCATGGGCAGGACTGGCGAGCTCGCTAGGATCTTGCTGGGAATCCTACTGATGCTGGCCGGAATTGCATGGTACTTTGTAGATGTGCCCCTCCTTGGGAGCGCTTTGTCCTCTGGAGGCCTGGTACCCTTCTGGCGCTCCTTATTAGTGGTCTTCGCCGGCATCTTCGGTATCATGTTAATCTTCGTTGGGCTAATAATAGCCTGGCTCAGCTATGATGAATACAAATCCACAGGAGGTGAGTGAAATATGGCAGCACAATTAGCGGGTCAGCCTATTTTGATTTTGCCTGAGAAGACTCAGCGGACGATTGGTAGGGATGCGCAGCGTATGAATATTCTTGCTGCGCGTGTTATTGCGGAGAGTGTGAAGTCTACTCTCGGCCCCAGGGGTATGGATAAGATGTTGGTGGATAGCCTGGGGGATGTGGTGGTTACCAATGATGGTGTAACTATTTTGAAGGAGATGGATGTGGAGCATCCGGCGGCTAAGATGATGGTTGAGGTTGCTAAGACCCAGGATGATGAGGTGGGCGACGGCACCACCACCGCGGTTGTGATAGCGGGTGAGCTTCTGAAGCGCGCGGAGGAGCTCCTGGATCAGGACGTGCACCCCACCATCATAGCCAGCGGATACCGCATGGCCGCAGAAAAAGCCCAGGAGATTCTTGACAGCATCTCTGTTCCAATCTCTACTGAGGATGAGGATGTTCTTCGGAAGGTGGCTATGACTGCCATGACGGGCAAGGGGGCGGAGAAGGCCAAGGAATACCTCTCAGACCTCATCGTCAAGGCAGTAAAAGCAGTAGCAGAGACTAAGGATGGAAAAATCGTTATTGACCAGGACAATATTAAGCTGGAGAAGAAGGAGGGTGGCGGTATTGAGGATACTGAGTTGGTGCAGGGAATCGTTATTGATAAGGAGCGCGTCCATCCGGGGATGCCCACCAGGATAGAAAACGCAAAAATCGCCCTCCTTAACGCCCCGGTGGAGATAGAGAAGACAGAGGTTGACGCGGAGATTCGTATTACTGATCCTTCGCAGTTGAAGGCGTTTATTGATGAGGAGGAGCGTATGCTCAGGGATATGGTGGATAAGATCAAGTCCACCGGGGCGAATGTGTTGCTGTGTCAGAAGGGCGTTGATGATTTGGCGCAGCATTATCTGTCTAAGGCAGGGATCTTCGCTGTCCGCAGGGTTAAGAAGAGCGATATGGAGAAGCTTGCCCGGGCCACGGGTGCGAGCATCGTGACCAACATCGATGATCTGAAGGAGGATGATCTGGGATATGCTGGCCTCGTGGAGGAGGTGAAGATCGGCGACGACGAGATGACCTTCGTCAAAGAATGCAAAGACCCAAAAAGCGTCACTATTCTGATAAGGGGCGGCACGGAGCACGTGGTAAACGAGGTTGAGCGTGCCTTGGAGGACTGCTTGGGCGTTGTTCCCGCGGCCCTGAGAGACCAGAAAGTAGTGGCAGGCGGAGGAGCACCAGAGATAGAAAA
>JALUUU010000122.1 GCA_027021185.1 archaeon
AGCATAGCCGTACCGAAGGTGCTGGTACCGTACACAGGTTTTGAGGAGATTCGCCGGGAATAAGATTCTGACAAATAGATGGGGAGTGGGGGCACTGGGACTCTGCCCATTCTGAAAAATGGTGGGGAAAAGTTTCCTTATAATGTGTCTCCCAAGCTAACTAGGAGGTTAAATGCATGCATCTCGGCCTTTTTCCTTGTATCCTCCTGCGATTCGAGGAAGGCTACTTTCAAATCAAACTCTCCTTTAAAGCACGTGATTCTACCACGAAACATCATGGAAAGCTTTTTATATATGTCTTTATCTATAAACACCACAGATTTACTTATTTTTTCTGGTATACTTTCGCATAATGTGACAAACTCATCATAAACCCCAATAAGCCTTCCCTCCCTCACAGACTCTGCGAAAAAGAAGAAGAACAAAGCATCGGCCCAATTTTTCATCAACTCCCTGCTCATCTCAAACACTTCCTGATCAGTCATCTTTTCCGGATTAAAGTCCTTCGCCAGCTTGGTAGATTCATATCCTCTGCTGATGAGGTACTCTTTGACATCTACCAGCCTCCTTAGGGCGCTTTCTGGTCCATAAGGTCCAAGTATAAGAATCTTTAATCTCGGTTTTTTATCCAGTAAATTATTAGACCCATAGAGTTCCTTCAGCACCCACCTTCGCATGTTTCGAATTTTGGATGTCAAGTTTTATATATAACTTATACATACATTACGACAGGTCAGATAAATCTGACCTTAGAGGTGAAAGTTTATGTTTGGAAGAGCTGAAAGGGAATATGAGGATGCTATCGAGCACTACGCGGATGTTTTTCCTGAGGAGGTCAGGGAAGCGGTTAAGGCATTCAATAACAGGGTGAGGCAGGCGATCATAGGCGCCTTGCTCTGTGAGGGCGAACTCAGCTTTGTCGAACTCAGAGATCTGCTTGGGCTTAAGAACAGCAGGATGTGGCCACACCTGCAGGTGCTCGAAAGAGGTGGGCTCATTGAGAACTTCCTCAGAGAGGAGTTCAAAGAGAGGAAATATTCCTTCTACAGAATCTCTCCCTACGGGCAGAAGTTCGTGAAGTCGTTGTTCGAATCGCTATCCACCAAGAACGTGCTAATTATTCCACCAGGAAGCACACAGTCCTACTCTACATCGTTCAGAGCAGACGTGAGTGTTCCGCCAGAAGGGGAGAGGACCGTGGTATGGGCGCCCACACCGGTAGAGTTTACTTATAGTAGGGTCCACCTTAGACCATCGCGGGGTGGTCTCCAGTCTGTTCGGAAAGAAGCCAGCAAGAGGTCGTGAGCGATGAGGATAGAGATACAGCTCAGAAAGATGGAAATCAGCAGCCAAGATGAGGTACCGGACGTGAAGACAAAGCGCAATGTTATGGTGGAACTCAACCACTCCTCACCCCCTCCTGAGCTGTACAACAGCTCGACGATAAAGAGCAGGCACAGAATCTCCATCACCTATTACGAGGAGGAAGGCGGAAGGAAGAGGGAGATAGGCAGCGCGGACTGTCATATTGTGGCATTGTTGAGCGATGAGAGCGTTGAGAGGATTCAGAAAGTATACGATATATGGGCTACCAGGGGATACAATGAGGTGCCGCTGGACGTGAGAGTTGCCCTGGAGAACGCCATATCCTTCGGCATCCTACCAGCCATAAGCGTGGCTGCCGAGAAGGCCAGGCTACCGCCACCCATCCCACCAGTGTCGCTCAGCCCGAGACCTGCACAAGGGGAAATGAAAAAGTAGAGGGCGTCGCTGACATACTCAACGCTCCCGATGAGATAATCTCTTATCAATTTCTTGTTTTCGAAAGCTTTTTATTTCCGATCCTTGGTTGAGAAAATGATTGAAAAGAGAACCGCAAAAGGAAGGTGGCTGGAAATATGATTGTAAGATACGATAGGAAGGCGGATATCCTCTACTACAGATTTTCTTCGTACTCTCAGAGTAGTCCATCGTCTCCAGCTTTTCTATGAGCATGAAGATGTCTTCCTCAGTAGCATAGGAAAGAGGTTTACCGAGGTACTTGCGAATCACGAAAAGTTGGTTGAGGTAGTTGGTAATTTCTTGCAAGAACTCCATTATGATGCTACGTCCCGTTCATCAAAAGTAAGACCTGACCCCCTTGTGAGACCAAAAATAAGTTAGTCGAGAGAAAGTGTTACAAAATTGTTTGAAAAAATGGCACGAAACTAGAAAGGAGTGGGGGCACTGGGACTCGAACCCAGGTCGGCGGGTGTCTCCCGCCCAGGTGTGTCGTCTGGAGCCCGCTATGATAGCCGCTACACCATGCCCCCGCAGGGGTCTGCATCTTTGCTATAAGCCA
>JALUUU010000123.1 GCA_027021185.1 archaeon
TTAAATATGAGGTTGGATTATTTTTTCCCAAACCAGGGGGCGGAGACCGGTGACGATGGATCTTAAGAAGATAGAGGAGAAATGGACCCGGAAATGGGCTGAGGATAAGGTCTTCGAGACAGACCCCGACAAGAGCAGGCCCAAGGTCTTCGTCACATTCCCCTTCCCGTACATGAACGGCCCCCTCCACTTGGGCCACGCCTTCACCTCCACCAGGTGCGACGTCTACGCCAGATACAAGAGGATGCAGGGCTACAACGTCCTCTTCCCCTGGGCATGGCACCTCACCGGCGAGCCCATAGCAGGGGCGGCTGAGAGAGTCAGGAAGGGAGACGAGTCCCAGATACGGATCTTCAGGGAGATAGACAAGGTCCCCGAGGAGGAGCTAGAGAAATTCGTGGACCCGGAGTACCTGGCGAAATACTACATCCGCGAATCAAAGAAGGCCCTCATCCGCCTGGGGCACAGCATAGACTGGCGCAGAGAGTTCACTACAACGTCTCTTCACCCGGCCTTCAGCAAGTATATAGAATGGCAGTACCTCTCCCTGAGGGAGAAGGGATACGTCCGAAAAGGAACCCACCCCGTGATATGGTGCCCCAACGACCGCTCCCCCACTGGGGACCACGACCGCCTCAAGGGTGAGGGGGCAACCCCCGTGGAGTACACCCTCCTCAAGTTCAAGTACGAAGACGCCTACCTGCCGGCCGCCACCCTGCGCCCCGAAACAATATACGGCGTCACCAACATGTGGGTGAACCCCGAGTCAAAGCTGGTCAAAATCAGGGTAGAGGATGAGGCCTGGATAGTCAGCCGGGAGGCCGCGGAGAAGCTCCGGGAACAGTTCGAGGAGGTTGAGGAGCTGGAGAAGCTGAAAGGGGAGGAGCTGGTGGGGAAGAAATGCGTACACCCCCTCAACCAGGAGGAGGTCCTTATTCTGCCGGCGTCCTTCGTCGACCCAGGAAACGCCTCCGGCATAGTTATGAGCGTCCCCTCCCACGCGCCCTACGACTACGTCGCCCTGGAGGACCTGAAGAAGGATCCCGCCGAACTCGAGAGGTACGGGATAGACCCGGAGGAGGTCAGGGCCCTGGAGCCCATATCCCTGATAAAGGCACCATCCTACGGAGAGCACCCCGCCATAGAGATCTGCCAGGAGATGGGCATCAAGAACCAGGAAGACCCCCGCCTTAAGGAGGCCACCGAGACAATATACAAGGAAGAGTTCTACAAGGGCGTCCTCAGGGAGAACACAGGGAAATACGCCGGGATGAAGGTCTCCGAGGTCAAGAAGACCCTAATAAAGGACTTCACCAAGCTCGGGATAGCCTCCAAAATGTACGAAACCTCTGAGGAGGTTGTGTGCAGGTGCTCCACCAGGTGCATAGTGAAGATTCTCCGGGACCAGTGGTTCCTGGCATACTCGGACGACGAATGGAAGGACCGGGTCAGGGAGGCCCTGGCAGATATGAGGATCCTCCCAGAGGAGGCCAGGGGTAACTTCGAGTACACCATCGGCTGGCTGGAGGACAAGGCATGCACCCGCAGGGCGGGGCTGGGAACGCCTCTCCCCTGGGACAAGGAGTGGATAGTCGAGACCCTGAGCGACTCCACGGTATACATGGCTTTCTACGCCATCTCCAAGTACGTCAATACAGGTGGGATAGGGGCTGAGCACCTCGGCAAAGAGGTCCTGGACTACCTACTCCTCGGCAAGGGAGATCCGGGGAAACTCGCCAGAGAGCACGGCGTAGAGAAGGAGCTCCTCGAGGAGATCAGGGAGGAGGTTGACTACTGGATGCCAGTCGATTTAAGGGTGTCGGGGAAGGACCTCATCCCCAACCACCTCACCTTCTTCCTCTTCCAGCACGTCGCCCTCTTCCCCAGGGATAAGTGGCCCCGGGCCATAGGGGTTAACGGCTACGTACGGGTGGAGGGGGAGAAGATGAGCAAGTCCAAGGGAAACTTCATAACCCTCAGGGACCTGCTTCAGCAGCACGGCTCAGACGTGGCCAGAGCCACCCTCCTATACTCAGCCGAGGGGCTTCGCGACCCGGACTGGCGCACCAAGAACGTCAGGGACATGGAGGGAAGGCTCAGGGCCTTCGCCGCCCTGGTAAACGGCCTCACCCAGGAGTCTCTCCGGGAAGGGGAGATGAAGCCCATCGATCACTGGCTGCTGAGCAGGATGCAGGGGCACATAGAGAGAGCCACCGCGGCCTATGAGAACCTTGAAACCAGGTCGGCCTTCCAGGCGGCCTTCTTCGACGTGTGGAAGGACGTGAGGTGGTACCTGCGGAGGGGCAGGCCCAACAAGGAGATCCTGCACAGGGT
>JALUUU010000124.1 GCA_027021185.1 archaeon
TCTTCACCGACATAAGCGAGCAGAAAAACAAGGAGGAAAGCCTCCGCAGGAAACTCATGAAGTACAGGATTGACTGGGGCAACATCTACTACGTCGGTGAACCCAGAATGGAGAGGGCGCTGGACGTCTTCCTGGACATAGTGGACATGGGCTACCCGGGAGCGGTGATCTCCAGGACAAAGCCCGAGGAGCTGGCAAAAAAACTCGGGAATAAAGCCCCCGTGGTGTGGCTCAGCGAAATGGCCCCCGGAGAATACGTTTCCCCGGCCCTCCCAGCCTTAATGGAGAGGATCGAGGGGATTCTGTCTGATAGAAAGGTGATCCTGTTCCAGGGGCTCGAGTACTTGATATCAAAAAATGGATTTGCCCCCACCCTGAAATTCCTCCAGGACCTTAACGAACTTGTCTACACCGAAAACGCATTATTTATCCTGTCCTTTGACTCCAGGGCCCTGGACGACAGGCAGATGGCCCTTGTGCAGAAGGAGGCCCTGCCTCTATTGCTGAAGCGCGAAACAGAGATGCCCAATAAATACCTGGCCCTGCTGAGATATGTTTACGAGCAGAACATTGAGGGGGTTAAGCCCCGGCAAAAGGACGTGTGCAGGCACTTCGGGGTGACCAGAAACACCGCCAGGAACAGGATAAAATACCTTACAAGCCGGAAGCTGCTCAGAGTTGTTCCCCGGGGGAGGAGCAAGATCCTGGAGATAACAGACATGGGTAGGGAGTATCTGTAAATTTTTTGAGCATTTTTACAGTGTTTCTCACAATATCCGCATATATTAGTATTATCCTGTCTGTTAATTCATGCCTCCCGCGGGAAAAGGTAAAGTACGGGTAAGCGTAACCCTGCGAGGAGAGGTTTTCGAGCGGATCCGGAGGATCAGCCAAGAACTCGGGCTTAAGCCTTCTCAGTGGATCGCCATGGCCGTGACCTCAAAGGTTAACCACATCAGCATAACCCTTGAGAAAAGCCGGGATTTGGCCGGCAACACCCCCATGCTCCCCGTTAAGGTCTTGGATCTCCTGGAATTTGTTTACAGGTGGAACAAGAAGGGGAAGAAGCCCTCCCATAAAGATGTGTGCGCAACCCTGGGGATAACCCGCAACACTGCCAGGAAAAGAATAAGATATCTGAAGGGAAGGGGACTGCTCCTAGAGACGAAAGCGGGACGGCGGAAAATCCTTGAGCTGAGCGAGAAAGGCAAGGCCCTGCTGGGCAAAAAATGAGCATTTTGATACTTTTTTTCACAATATCCCAATATATAGTGTAACCCCAGCGATTTGCGTGGTGGACATGGGGATACAAGAATACAAATTTATTTTCGAGAGCCTGCCCTTCGGAGCCTTCGTGATCAACCAGAAGATGAGGATCCTGGAGCTGAACAAGAAAATGCGGGAGCTGTATCCCGGGGTGGTCGGCGGCGGGAAGTACAGGTGCTATGAGGCCTTCTTCTCCCCTCCCCGAAAGGGGGTATGTGATTACTGTCCCTCCGTCGAGACCTTTAAAGACGGAGAGGCCCATGCCACCATCACCGAGACCTCCCTAAACGGGGACAAGGCAAAGTACAGGATAACCTCTGCCCCCCTGTCCACCGATAACGGGAAAGTAGAGGCCGCGGTGGTGCTTATCGATGACGCGGCGGAGCAGCTCATCTACAAACCCCTGTATGAAAACGCCATAGACGCTATTTTCCTGGTGGACGAGAAAGGCAGGTACATCGATGTTAATAAGAAAGCCCTGGAGCTGACCGGCTATACAAAGGAAGAGCTTCTCGGGAAAACCATACTTGACCTAATCCCCCCTGGAACACCCCTGAAAATCTTTCCGAAGATACTGAGCGAGGGGAAGGCCTCCGGGGAGTTCGAGCTTCTGAGGAAAGACGGCTCCCTCGTGCCTGTGGAGCTGAACAGCGCCCTGTTGAAGATAGGCGGCAGAAGGATAATTCAGGGGATAGTAAGGGACATCACCCAGAGGAGGGAGATGGAGGCGATACTCCGGCAGGCGGAGAAAGATTGGCGGCTGACTTTCGACGCCATGAGCGACGGGGTGTCAATCCACGACCTCGACAGAAACATCCTCCGGGCCAACAATGCCCTGGGGGATCTTCTGGGCAGAGCGCCAGAGGAGCTGGTGAAGGAAAAATGCTACAGAGCCCTCCACGGCCTATCAGAGCCCAAGGAGGACTGCCCCATGACCAGGTGCCTCACCTCCAAGAAGCCTGAGCGCTCCGAGTACTACGAGCCCCACCTTCAGAGATGGCTTTCCATCACCACCTCCCCCATCTTCGATGAAAAAGGGGAAGTGGCCAGGATAGTTC
>JALUUU010000125.1 GCA_027021185.1 archaeon
CTAGGTAGTCTTTGAGGTATTCGCAGCCTTCCTCGCTGAGGAAGGTGAAGTACCTGTGACCGGCCTTGCTCAGCTCCCGTCTCACAACTATCATGGCCGGGGTTTCCTCGAAGGTGACTTTATCCCCCTCTATCTTGATCTCGGGTATGTCCTCTATTCTCAGGCCGTCGTCTCCCCGGTAGTTGCCTAGGCAGGCTATCCTGAGGCCGCTGTGGGCTATGAGGACGCACGCAGCACGGGCCTTCTTATCCCCAGAGAGGAATATCCGGCGGAGCTCTTTTTGTGTGGGCACTCGCTCCTTGCGCAGGGTGGGGGTGTCGTCTGCGCCTTTAACTTTTATCTTGGCCTTGATGTCCCTGTTATTGTGCTGCAGCCAGGAGCGAACAGCCTTCAAAGTGCTCCTGATGTAGCTTCCAGCGTGTCCCTGCTTCTCGCTCCAGGATACGAAGTCCATTAATAGGTTAGAGATTTCTTTGTCGCTGAGGGATAGCAACTCCCGAGGGTCTATCTTTTGGTTTACCGTGAATCCTCCGAGCCTCCTAAGGTAGACATCGGCTGTAACCCTAGAACCCCTGGCAAGGTTATCGTACCAACGCCTGACGTCAGGGTCCTTAAGCAGCGCGGCGTATCTCCGGCGAGGCATAATAGAATCTTGTTATAACTGATATAAATATCTTATGGTTTCGAACTGGAAATGGTACGGGCCCGGCGGGATTCGAACCCGCGGTCTGCAGCTTAGAAGGCTGCCGCCCTATCCTGGCTAGGCTACGGGCCCCTAGGTTTAACTTAAACCTGGCATCCGCTAAGGTATCTCTCTACCCGATAATATGTTTTTCTCTCTAAACCTTAACGACCAAAACCGAGCATGGGGCGTGTTCCACCACTTTCTGGGTCACGCTGCCCACGAGGAATCGCTGAGACTCCGTCAATCCCTTGGAGCCCATCACGATCAGGTCGTATTTTCCCTCCCCTGCAACTTTGATTATCTCATCCGCAGGATCCCCTACGACCCCCACAGCATCGGACTTAACACCCTCGGCCTTGAGCTTATCTACTGTTTTCTTAGCAGTGTTCTCTGCATCGGCCCTGAGCTCATCGGCGGTCTTAAAGCCAAGGAGCATTGTGAACGGCTGTGCCACATTCAATACCGTTATCTCACCATCGAAGCCCTTAGCCAGCTCAGCAGCTTTTAACGCTGCCTGGTCCGCATACTCGGATCCGTCGACCGGAACCAATATTTTTTTCATGTATATAAATATGGCAAAACTAAGTAATAAATCCTGTCCTTATCAATGGCCTGCTAAGGTGCCGCATGGCTCCAGGAGGGACTTGATAGAACTTCTCAGAGATGACCCTCCTCTTAATGATGCGCTCCTTGCCCCCAGCGCGCGTTCCGCATCTCTTGCACCTGAGTCCCTGGTTTTTACCAGCTGACTCCATCCGCCTGCCGCATTTGCCACACCGGGGATTGCGCTCCTCATACAGCTCACGCAGCTTCAAAACCCTTATCTTCTCCAGGTTAACTGTTGCCCTCGAATTCTCCCTTACACCACCATAGACAACCACCTCATCCCCAGGAGCCAGAGATGCCACTACCCTGCGAAAGTCTTTGGTAGGTTCATAGGCAGCACAGTCAATGCTACCGCTACCGTCGGAGATGGAAAAAACAACATGACCGCCCTTAATGATCTTGGGCACAGCAGAAACAGTTCCGCGGAGTGCCACAGAAGAGCCCACTCTGGCATCGGCCACCCTAGTAACTCTCTGGATATGGGCATCAGTACCCTGATTAGTCTCATATATCACCGTGGATACTACAGGCTCATCGATGACGAGCATATCGTACGCCTGCCTCAAAACATCTGGTTTTTCCCCTCTAATACCCAGGAGGACAGGGCACGGCGAGGAGGGTGTGATCAACACCTTTTCAGAGGCTGGATCAATGTTATTGAAAGTGAGAGGAAAGGTGTAAGCGTTCATCCTATAAACAGAGTCACGGTTTACCCTTCTCTTTTTTCCCCAGTTCTCTTTTCCTCGATAGGCGATGAGTTCATAGGTCTTATCGGGAAGCTCACTGCCCACGGCTGCGAGGGCTCCAATGATCCCCCTGCCGTTTTTGTATCCATGAACTTCTGCACCGTATTCATCTGCCAGTTCATCTGCTTCCCGGATTTCTAAAACCTCCCGTAGACAGCGCCAGTAAAAATCAGTAAACTCTCTTGGAGGATCACCTTGGTAGAACACAACTCCAGGATTGGTTCTGTCATCGTCGAAGACGGCGTT
>JALUUU010000126.1 GCA_027021185.1 archaeon
TCCAGGAACTTGTTCCCAAGGCCGCGGCCCTCATGGGCCTTGGGCACCAGGCCTGCGACATCGATCATCTCCACCGGGATGAAGCGGTTGCCCCTAATGCAGATGGAGTTCTTGGGGCTGCAGGTGACACCGAGCCCGACGCAGGCGCAGGGGGAGCGGACATAGGCTATAGCCCTGTTGGGCTCCACGGTGGTGAATGGGTAGCTCGCAACCTCCGCCCCCGCCATGGTGCAGGCGTTAAAAAAAGTTGACTTCCCGACGTTGGGCTTCCCAACTACCCCGATCTCCATAGGAATAATTTAAAGAAGCCGATATTAAATAGATTCCCCAGGCAATCTGAGGAGGAGACCTTGAGGCTTGTGATTGAGAACTTGGAGGAAGAGCTCTCTGAGTGGCTTTTTCTGGAGTACCGCCACGCCGCTGAGATATGGAACGGCGCCCTCTTCACCAACGTTTCCTCGAGGAAAATGGCCGAGAGGCTCAGCATGTACGGCCGGGTAGACCCCAGGCCGTGCTACGAGGTGTTCAGGCCCCGGGAGGCTGTGGTCCTCGACCCCAAGGCGGAGAAGCCCCTGAGGAGGAGGGATTTCAGGGGACGCGAGGCCCTGATCATCGGCGGAATCCTGGGGGAGGCAGTGCCCCTGGGCAGGACGGCCAACCTCATAACCGCGAGGATGAGGGGCGCCAGGATCAGGCACCTCGGGGAGGTGCAGCTCACCATCGACAGCGCCGCCCTGGTGGCCAAGCTGGTGGAGATGGACATGTCCCTGGAGGAGATCGAGATCACCACTGAGGTGGAGGTGAGGGTTTCAGAGGTGGAGAGCATCTACCTACCCTATGGCTACGTCGTCCACGAGGGAAAGCTTATCCTCACCCCTGGGCTGCGGGAGTACCTGCTCAAGGAGCACCGCAGATAGCCTCGTCCACTGTCCTGGAGTATTCTCTGACGAGGAACTCTCTCCTCGTCCCGATCTTTATCTTGTCCCAGGGCAAGGGCTTCTCGGGGTCCCGTCTATCCAGATAGCGCCCCAGGTCGACGCCCCTTTTCTTGGCGGCTTTTTTTATCTCCCCCAGGGTTCCTCCGGCTATGGCGCCGTGGATGAGGGCGTCTCCCAGGTCTTCGTCGCCCCGGGCGATGATGGCCTGGAGCATCGCTGCCCTGAGGCCTTCGAAGGTGCATATCAGCTCCCTCCTGAGGAGCTTCATCCTTTTCTTGAGGGTTCTGAGGTCCTGGAAGGCCGACCACTGGAGGGGCGTGTGGGGTTTGGGTATGAAGGGGGTTACGCTGAGCCTGAACCTGATCTTGCCCCTGGCCTTTGTCTTCAGGGCCTTGACGAAGGATATCACCTCTAAAACGTCTTCCTCTGTCTCCCCAGGCAGGCCGAGCATGTAGTAGAGCTTTATGTTCCTTATCCCCACCTCCCCCGCCATGCTCACCGCCTCAACGAACTCTTCATCGGTTATCCGCTTGTTCACCGCCAGGCGCAGCCTCTGGCTGGTCTCGGGGGCGAAGGTCAGGGAGTGCTGTCCCGTGCTCGCTATGGCCTTTACCATCCTCTTCGTTAGGCTCCCCGCCCTCAGGGAGGGAACAGACACCTCCAGGTTCTTCTCCGCCAGGTATTCCAGGAGCTCCTCTGCCCGGGAGTAATCCGAGACCGAGGCCCCTAGGACAGCTATCTTCTTGGGCGAGCATGCCCTTATGCCAGCCTCCGTGATCTCCCTCAGCCTTGAGAGGCTCCTCTCCCTCCTGGGGCGGAAGATGTAGCCCCCCATGCAGAACCTGCATCCGAAGGAGCATCCCCTGCTGGCCTCCAGGAGGAAGCTCTCGCCGAAGGCCGCCTCCGGGGAGATTACTTGGGCCGTGGGGTGGTAGCTGTCCAGGTTTCTGAGATGAACCCTCTCAGCCTCGTTGTCCAGGGCCGAGAGGTAGATCCCCCCCTGGTTTTTCAGGGTTTCAAGCCCCTCCCCCTGCCAGGTGTCAATGAGCTTCAGGAGCCCCTCCTCTGCCTCTCCTATGAAGAATACGTCCGCCACGCCTCGCAGGGGATAAGGGTTGACGGCGCAGGGGCCGCCGACGATGACCAGGGGCTTTTCACCCCTCACCTCTCTGTCCACGGGTATGCCGTTCTCGTGGAGAATGCGCACGATGTTTACGGCGTCGAGTTCGAACTGCCAGGAAAAAGCTATGACGTCGAAGTCCCTGAGCCTGGAGGCTGTTTCAAGGGTTCTTGTGTGGTCGAGAAAAAAACGCTCACAGTAGATTTCGTTCCTCGAGT
>JALUUU010000127.1 GCA_027021185.1 archaeon
CACAACCGCGTCAGGGGCCTCGTAGCCCAGCTGCTCCGCCATCT
Source organism: archaeon (assembly GCA_027021185.1). Lineage (GTDB taxonomy): Archaea > Hydrothermarchaeota > Hydrothermarchaeia > Hydrothermarchaeales > JALUUU01 > JALUUU01. The sequence goes on from JALUUU010000127.1 coordinate 45, forward strand.
CATATGCCTCTGTTTTCTGGCCCTCCAGCCGCCAGGGATTGATCGAGTTGAGGAGGTAGATGCTGAACTCTTCGCTGGCCCTCCTGACCAGCTTCAGGGCAACATCAAAGTTTCCTTTTATCCCCACAACAACCGCCCCGTGAAGGATTGCCTGAGCCAGCTTCCCCAGGGCTATCTTGCCGCTCGGCAGAAGAACTACGCACTTTATCCCCGCCTTGGCCGCGTAAGCCGCCAGGGAGGCGGAGGTGTTCCCCGTGGATGCGCATCCCACGGCCTTGGAGCCCAGGCCCAGGGCCCATGTAACTCCAACTGTCATACCCCTGTCCTTGAAGGAACCCGTGGGATTAGCTCCCTCATTTTTGATGTAGAGGGCCCTCATCCCCAGCTCTGCCCCTATGTTTCCAGCGGCATACAGGGGTGTTCCACCTTCCCTAAGGGATATCACCCTTGCACCTTCTCTCAGGGGCAGGAATTCTTTATAGCGCCATACACCAAGGGGACGGGGAGCCAGCTTTTTTTTATCCACATCGATGCTGCTTATATCCTTGAAAGCCTCGAGGAGGCCTCCGCATCTGCAGGTGTACCTGATCTCCTCGCCAGGATACACCTCGCCGCACTCGATGCATCTAAGATTGAACATGGGTCTCAGAAAAAGAATTACCCCGGGTTATATAAATATTAGCCCAGCCCCCACTCTTTGAGCCTCAGATTGTTGCCCTCCATGAGGATCTCTATGACCTCCGTGTTTTTCTCCCATGTTGTGTATACCTTGTCTTTTTCTAGGCGCCCCTCCTTATAGCACGCATTTACGAAGAGAGCCTGTTTTTCGTCGAATATCACGAATAGGGTGACGAACCGTGTCGGATCCGCCTTGAAGCTTCTCAGGGTGATCTGGTAGTTAACCTCTGGATACCGCCTTCTGATGCCTGAGTAATCCTCGTCTGCCACGAGATACACATTTATGTATCCTTTTGTCTGACACAGGCTGCTTAATAGGTCCTCAATTTCTCTCTCTGTAAGAGGGTCTTTACCAACGATGAATATGCTTTTCTCCGCTTTCCTGGCGAGCTCCTTCGCCCTTTTAAGGGACGCCTCCCATCCCCTTATTATCCACGTGCCCTTATAGTCCCCGCTCTTTTTTGTGCTCTTCACAGACAGAAGCTCTCTTTTAACGCTCTCGGCCTCTCTCAGCACCTCCTCTACTATGCCCTGGGCTGCCTCATCCACCGCGGCGGCCACGTCTCTGCTCTGATAAAACCTGGGCCTATCATGAGAGGCGTCTATCCATCCCTTCTTCTCCAGAGAGGTGAGGAGACGGTATACAACTGGGTAGTGGACACCTATTTCCCTGCTGATCTCCCCCGCCGTTGCGGGGCCGTTAGCTATCACCGCTATCAATGCCTCGGCCTCTTTATTCGTCAGCCCAAGCGCCCGGAGCCCTTTAATCAAATCAGTATTTATCATTATTATGATAATAATATCTGAAAATATTTAAATACTCCCCGGAAAAGCAAAATATAATGAAAAACTATACAGTAATTGAGAATTGCACCCGGGAAGAGGTAAAAGGGGGGAACCTGTTGGTAAGGCATGCCGTCATAAACACAGTCCTAGGCAGAAATGTGGAGGTCTACGAGTCAATGATCTCTGATTTGAAGGCCGAGAAGGCCCAGGTAAACAGGGCGACGGCCAACCACATAGTGGCGAACGAGGTTACGGTTACTGAGGGGCTTGTCCGGAACATCGAGGCCCATTACCTGAGAGCTGAGAATGCCCTGATATACAGGGCCAAGGCGGGGAAGATAGAGTCAAAGGAGTCCCTGATCTTTATCAAGACGAGGTGACGACTTGAAAAAAGCTGCCATCCTGATATTCCTGCTAACCCTCCCCATAGCCCATGCTATGAGTGTGGATTTTTACGTGACCCGGGTCTCCCCTGAAACCGTTGCCCCGGATGAAACCACTCTGCTGAACATCACCCTAAAAAATCTTGGAGAAGATCCTGCCTCGTATCTGAGGGCAATCCTCGACCCTGACGACGCCACACCGATAAGTGCCCTGGGCCCAGCTAAGAAGTACCTCAGCAGGGCGGATAGGGCCCTCCTGTCATCGGAGTACTTCGGAGTTGTCTCCCAGGGGACTGAGATCCTTCTTCAGTACCTCATCCACGTTGACGAAGACGCCGAGTCAAAGACGTATTACGTGCCCCTCAAGCTTATCTGGAGAA
>JALUUU010000128.1 GCA_027021185.1 archaeon
AGCCCCTCACCACGGGGGTAGAGGACTATCCCACCGAGAGGTTTCTCCCGGCCCTCCAGAGAGAGGGGGTCAGGTCCATAGCCAGCGCCCCCTTGGCGTCCAAGGGGAAGATCCTGGGGGTTCTGCACCTCGTCAGCCGCAACCCGGGGCACTTCAGCAGGGAGGTCCTGGAGCTCCTGGGGAGCATCGGGGAGGCCGTGGGGGTTGTGGTGGAGAACGCCATCCTCTTCAACCAGGCGGTTGAGAGGGAGAAAAGGCTCAGGAATTTCTATGAGTCCACCAGGGACGCCGTATTCGAGGTGGACGCGGAGGGGTACTTCATATTCATAAACCAGGCGGGGGCCGAGATAGCGGGCCTCTCCTCCCCCGGGGAGATGGTCGGGAGGCATGCCACGGAGTTCTGGGCTGACCCCAAAGACAGGGAGGTCTACCTAAGAGAACTGCTGAAGAAAGGATACGTAAGGCAGTATCCTATGCGGGCCAAAAGAGCCAACGGGGAGCTGGCCTACTGGGAGCTCACCAGCAGCGTCATAAGGGACGAGGAGGGCAGCTTCGCCGGCATAAGGGGTATATTCAGGGATTTCACCCAGAGGAGGTACCTGGAGGAGAAGCTGAAAAGCCTAACCCGGGAGCTGAAGCAGAAGGTGGAGGAGCGTACCAGGGAGCTGGAGGAGAGCAGGGAGGCCATCCTCAACGTCGCCGAGGACCTGGAGGCGTCCAACAGAGAGCTGCGCAGGGCCCTCAGGGAGCTCCGCTCCCTGGATGAGCTGAAGTCCAACATCATCTCCAACGTGAGCCACGAGCTCCGCACCCCCATTACTATATGCAAGGGTGCCCTGGAGGTCGCCCTGGAAGAGAAAGACCCAGAGAACAGGAAGAGGCTGATATACATGGCCCTTGAGGCCTTGGAGAGGCAGAACCGCATAGTCGGCGATCTCATCGCCGTTGCCCAGATAGAGAGGAACAGGTTCACCCTTAACCTGGAAAAGATAACCCCGCTGAGCCTCGTGGCGCCGGTGATAGAGGGATTCAAGAAGGCCGCCGAGAGGAGGGGTGTGGAGCTGGAGATGCGTATAGCAGAGTCCCTGCCCCCTGTGCTGGCGGACTACGAGAAGATAAAACACGTCCTCAGAAACCTCCTGGACAACGCCATAAAGTTCAACAGGCGGGGGGGCAGGGTGTCGGTTTACTCCTCCAGGACCGGGAACATGATCAGGATATGCGTGGATGACACCGGAGTAGGCATACCAGAGGATAAGCTGGACAGGATCTTCGACCGCCTTTACCAGGTGGACTCGAGCCTGACTAGGCAGTTCGGCGGCACCGGCATGGGCCTGAGCATCGTGAGGGAGATAGTCAAGGCCCACAACGGCAGGGTAACCGTGGACAGCGAGCTGGGTAGGGGCAGCAGGTTCTGCTTCACCCTCCCCATAGCGGTGGATAAAAACTAGAAGGGACGGCAAAGTGGATAAGAGCATTTCCTTCAAATGGGCTCTCCTGGCGAGGGTGCTGCTCCTAGTCATACCCGTGCTCCTGGTGGGGGAGGGGGTTATGTACTTCGAGATAAAGGACAGGATGTTCGACACCGCCAAGAGGGATCTGATAGACAACGCGGAGGTTCAGGCCCTGGCTGTTCAGGCATGGGCTAGGGGGCTTCAGAGGGACGTGGTCCTGGCCTCCAGATCCGATGTTTTCCGCTCAGACATAGCGGCGATAAACAGCTACCTCAGGAGCATCAAGGAAGAGCTCCCCGGGGAGATACAGTGCATCCACTACATCGAGGTGGAGAGCAGCTTAATCAAGACCAGCACGTGTCCCTCAAGGATCGGCCACGAGACCAGGAAGCTCCCCTGGTTCGAGCAGAGCATCCTGGGCAGGCCGTACATCTCCGATCCCTTCCCGGGAAGGCTGAATTTTCAGCCTGTCATAGTCTTCACCGCCCCGGTCTTCCAGGAGGAAAAGCAGGAGGGGATCCTGCTTTTCGCGGCGAATCTCTTCGAGAAAACGGGGTCGATGTACAAGCCCACAGATACAGGCTTCACCATGCTCACAGACCAGCGGGGGACGATCATAACCCATCCAAACCTGGACCTCATCTTAGAGGGCAACATATTCAGCTTCGGGGAGGAGATGGCGGCCATCGCCTCCAGGGTCCTGAGAGGGGAGAAGGGATTCGACCGCTTCATGGGGGCGGGTGGGGAGGAGATGCTCGTGGGCTACAGCTCCATAGAGATATCCCCGGAGAAGCGGTGGGGGGTCTTTGTGGTCG
>JALUUU010000129.1 GCA_027021185.1 archaeon
TACAGCACCACCCTTTATCCTGATTTCTACGCCGCCTTCTTCACCCTGGCGGGCTTTTACCTATACCTGTCGAAGAGGAACAGCCACCACGTCTTGTCTGGACTGCTCTTCGGAGCGGCAGTCGTACTTAAATATACTAACTTCCTGGTGTTTCTACCTTTCGCCCTTGTATCTCTTGTCAGAGACAGGGAGAAACTTGTTTACCTCCTCCTGGGACTCGTTCCCATGGGGCTTCTGATATTCCTTCTGAACCACGCCTACTACGGAGGGGTGTTCAAGACGGGATACGGGCTTGTGCTGGTGGATGACCCCTTAAGGCAGGAGTCCCTGGAGACCCTTATCCCGGTGAAGAGGTGGTCCCTGGAGAACTACGCCAGCTACCTTCCCTTCATCTCCTTCAGACTGCTGATCATATATCCCCTGATGCTCCTCGCGCCCTTCTTCTACAGGGGAAAGGGGCGGGAGGAGATTATCCTGGCGGTGCTAATATTCCTCTTCTTCTTCGGCTCCAGAACCCAGACGGGCTGGGGGTTCAACCTCGACCCCAGCACCCTGACCAGGTACTTCCTGCCGATAATGCCGCTGTTTATCCTGACCTACGTACCCTTCTACCGGAGGGTTCTGAAGAAGCTGAACATCCCCCGGAACGCGGCGCTTTACGCCGCTGCCTTGCTGCTTATAATAGGGGGGGTCTTCATCCTCAGCGTCCAGAAGGAGCGCCTGGAGATCCAGCGCGCGGTGTCCGAGGAGATATACGCAAGCACCGAGCCCGGTGCCCTCATCATCGGGGAATTCGACGTCATAAGATACCTGCTGGAGCCCTTCGGAGACAGAAGGTTCCTCCTCAGCGTGACCCCCAACATAACCGCTTACTTTGACGACAAGACCTACATCGTGCATAAACGCCTGGAGAACCCCGGGCCCATTGAGGAGGAGCAGAACAGGATCATAGAAGACCTCATAGCCAGGTCTGACGCTGAGCTCATCAAGAAGGTCAGGTACACCACAGAGACCAGGGTTTTCGCTTCGAGGCCCTTTACCCTCGAGATCTACAGGGTCACAGCCCCAGATGGGGGCGGATAGTTTCTCTGAAGCTCTCGAGGCTCTTCTCTTTTGTGAATTTCTTTGCGACTTTCCTGCCCCGGGAGGAGAGCTCTTTGAGGAGCTGTGGGTCACCCCAAAGCCTCCGGACCATCTCCGCCCCTTGGGTTGGGCCTTCCACTATCAGCTCGGGACTTACCGCCTTTACGTCCTCGGCCAGCCCCACTTGAGGGGTTACAATGGGCACCAGCCCGAGGCACATGGCCTCGAGAATCGCTATCCCGAAGGGCTCCACCCTGGCGAGGTTCATGTAGAGGGAGCCTTTTCTCAGGGCCTCTAGGGGCTCATCCAGCATGCCGGTGAAGACCACATCCCTGTTCTTCCTCTCCAGGGGTTTTTTCAGGGGGCCGTCACCCACTATGTAGAGGCGGCTCTCCGGGAAGTCTTTCTGCACCATCCTGTATGCCTCGATTATGCGGTCAACGCCTTTCTCCATGCCCACCCTGCCCACGAAGATTATGTTGCGCTTATTCAGGTCTGCGGGATCAGAGAATCTGTACTTGTCCTCGACGAAGAGAGGGATCACAGCTGACCGATCACGGTGCTCAGGGGGGATGCATCCCTGCATGAAGCGAGAGGTGGGTATGAACAGGTCGTAGTATGGAAGGGCCCAGTGATACATCCATCTCTTCGGAGGCGCCATCTTCGGCAGGAAGAAGAGCTTGGGATCGTCCACTATGAGAACGAGCTTCTTATCTGGATTCCTCCTCTTCCACAGCGCCCCCGCAGGGATCTCTGCGCCACTCTCGCAGAGGAGGAGGTCTGTGCCGGCCGGGATGTCCTTGAGCACGGCGAAGGTCTTTAGCAGCCTGGATAGGTTGGGGATCCTCAGCCCTGAGAGGGTGTTGGATACGAAGATGGATCCGATGCTCTCCGCCCAGGCTGCGTGGGCGGGATGGGGTCCGTCGTATAGAAAAACCGTTTTCATAGGTAACCAAGCTTTCTCAACCGCTCTTTGATGGCTCGCTCCTCTTCCTCACTGAACACCTCTGATTTATCTGTTCCTCTCTTCACGGTGGGCGTCGCTTCCTCCCTCTTCCCCAGGCCAGGGAAGCCGCCGTCCATGTATCCCGGGCACGGGATGCCTAGGAGGGACGTGACCAGGGGTGCCATGTCGATGACGCTTATATCCTCCGGTACCGTGAGGGAGTCTATGC
>JALUUU010000130.1 GCA_027021185.1 archaeon
CGTCACTCATGGTAAGAATTATATAAAGTTTTAACCTACTTAAATATTCCTAAGTAGGATATGGAGAATCCTCCAGTCTTTATAGATCCTTGCCCATATACGGCCCATGCTTCGTGTATCCCAGCCTCCGGTAGTAATCCCTTGTTCCGATGGCGCTTGTTACCATGATGCGTCTGCATCCTTTCTCTTCTGCTGTCTCCTCCGCTAGATGGAGGAGCTTCCTCCCCAGGCCGCGGTGCTGTTCCTCGTATCTGGCCCTCACACCCAGGGGGAGGGCCCTCCCCAGCACCCGGAGCTCCCTCACCAGGGCGGTATTGCCGTCCACCTCCTCCCTATGGGCCATATAGGATGGGAACCTCAGGCGGAGATAAGCTAGAAGGATGTCGTTCTCCACGTCCTCGGCTGATATGAAGTGCTCCTCGCCGGAGGCTGCCTCATACACTTCATCAAGGACCTCAACCCTGTCCCAGTTCACCTCTCCCCCCCTCCTTATCCTGTGGCCCGCCTCCCGGCAGCGAATGCACCTGCACTCTTCTCCGACGACAGAGTAAACCCTCGCCCCGAGGTCGCTCTTCTTGACCCCTGCCTCTATGAGCTGGCTGGGGATGTCTCGCTGGATCCTCATAACCCTGACCCATTTGGGCAGAATCCTCTTTATCTCCACGATGAGGCTCAGGGCATCCTCGTCGCCGAGGGGGGTGTATTCTCCGCGCCTCCAGAGATTGTGGAGCCCTGTCCCCTTGAGCACCAGGGCAGGGTAGATCTTGAGGAAATCAGGCCTGAAGTCCGGGCTGGAGAAGAGTCTTCTAAACTGCTCGAGATCCTCCTGTTGGCCGGCGAAGAGGCCTGGCATCATGTGATATCCCACCTTCAGCCCCGCGTCCTTGAGGAGCTGAGTCGCCCTGGCCACGTCCCTAACAGTATGACCTCTTTTAACCTTCTCGTATACCCCATCTATTATGGACTGCACCCCCAGCTCGACCCGGGTCACACCGAGCTCGAGCATCTCGTCTATGTGCTCCTCCGTGGCGTAGTCCGGACGGGTCTCGAAGGTTATCCCAACGTTCCTCACCCTGGCGTGCTCGTTTCTCAGCTGAGCCGTCTCCAGAGAGCCGGAGTCCTCCTCCAAGGCTCCGAAGCTGTTCATGGCGTCGAGGCAGCGCCTGAGGAACCATCTCCTGTAGCTCCTTGGCTGAGCGTTGAAGGTGCCTCCCATGACGATGAGCTCGGCTTTGTCGACGCTGTGGCCTGTCTGGCTGAGCTGATTGAGCCTGTCCGTCACCTGCATGAAGGGGTCATAGCCCAGCCTCCTGGCCCTCATGGCGGCGGGCTCCAGGCCTGTGTAGCTCTTCGGGGCATCCTCTCCCTGGGGACAGTAAATACATTCCCCAGGGCACCTATAGGGCCTGGCCATCACGGCAACCACCGCTATCCCTGACAGGGTTCTAACTGGTTTTTTCCGCAGCAGAGGCTCCAATATGGAGCGCCTGCTTCCAGCGGCGGCCAGGATCTCGGGGTTTGCGGGTATCCTGGATAGGCCGTACTTCCCGGCCACATTCTTTTTCACCCTCGCCACGTCTTCCCCTGCCAGTATCCCATCTATCATGTCATGCAGGGCTTTCTCCCATGCCCTGCCGTCCTCGCCCTCCAGCGTCTGAACCCTCTCCGTCATCTTATGATTGCACCCTTGTTATTCGCCTTCGTGAACACCAGCTCCGCCTCTTCCTCGGGGATCGTGTCCCTGAGATCTTCCCTATCCTCTGGGAGACAATATATAACTGGTCCGAAGGAGCTCAGCCCCGCGCCGTGGGAGCAGTCCTGGGCCTTATAGAGGAGCCTCCTTACCCGGGGGTGCTGGAGCCTGACCTCTATCTTCTTGAAGCCCAGCCCCTGAAGAAGGTTTATTCCTTCGCCGAAGGCCTCGATGTCTCTCTCAACCATGGCCGGCAGCAGCCTCATTAGTACGAGGTGGCTGATCCTCCTCACCTCCTCCAGGGGAATGGGACAATATCGCTTGAAAACGTTTACCTCCCTGGCCCCGGCATATGTCGCCCCTTTCCTCGGGATTATCAGGGCGATCTCCCAGTCAGGGAAGTCGTGCCTCATGAGCACAGGAGGGGGAGGTGCTCTGGATGCCGACGAGGGCAGGAAGCTACCCTTAACTTTAAGGGAGTGGCCGCCGTCCAGGATGAATCCACCTCCTTCGAAGGCAGCCACGCCTATGCCAGACGTCCCTCCCCTGCCCACGATGCGGGC
>JALUUU010000131.1 GCA_027021185.1 archaeon
GCCACTGAGCACGCAATCAACTTGGTGGTTTCACCGGGGCATGGATCCGGGGAGCGGTTCCTGGTATCTAGGACTTTCCTGGTGGACGTCATGGTTCCTGAGCCTCCCACGCGGGTTTGGTTTAAAGCCTTGCTGTTCCTCATGAGTTTCATGGTGGGGGGGATCGTCATAGGGTACTACACAGTCAGGGCAAGGGGAAGAGATGCTTAGTAATTTGTTATGGATCCTGGTTATTCAGAGCCTTTTATCTGGAATAGTGTATGCCCATCTACCCCAGGGCCACTCTATGAAGGTTACAACCCAAGCAGGTGATTACACGCTAAAGGTCATGGTATACCCGGGCATGCCCGAGGCGAATAAGACCAGTGAGATAATAGTCGGCTTAATAAACACCGCATCCCACGCGCCATATAACGGGTCGGTGAGGATAAATGGCGCCGCCGCTGCAGAGTTTTCTCCGGGCTTCTATGAAATCAACTATATCTTCAGGGAGACGGGCAACTCATCTGTAAAAATAGAGTTTTTTCAGGGAGAAGAGCTCGTGGATACGACGATAACAGTTGAGGTTAAGGAAGCATCAGGTCCAGGAAAAATATTCCTGGGAAGCATGCTCGTCGTCGTTGCCCTTGCCTTCGTATCAGTTGGTTATTTGAAAAAGAAGAAAAAGGAATAAGGCAAGCCAACGGGGCATGAAGGAGTCTAGCCGACTCTGAACTTGAACTCTTTTTCGTAGAGCCTCATTATTTTGTCACCCATGCCGTGGTCAACCGCCACTTTCATGGTGTATTCCCCTGATTTCAAGGTTACTTTTTCGACATATGGTGCGCCCTCCATGGCGTGCCTTGAATCCCAGAAAACGTTTTTCCCTGAGCTATCCCTGATCTCCAGCTCATAAGTAAGATGCTTCACTGGTTCTTTTGTTTGCGCATCCTGTAACTCTATTTTCAGAGTAAAAGCCTTGCCTCCGGAGGGTTTCTCCGGATCAGAGTAAAGGGTTATTATATACTCTTTCTCACCCATTTTGGATGTGTCCTGAAGACTCAAGGGCTGTGTACCTGCTGATCCACTGGTGCAGCCAGCCAGTATAGCCACTATTAATATCCCTAGCAGATACCTCATATCACACCTCCTTGCTCAGCTTCCTCATGTCTGCTGCCAATTCCCGGGGATCAAACCGCAGAGAATACATCAGCCTGAGGTTTCCCTTCTTGTCTATGACATACACTATTCCTGTATGGTCGACGGTGTAATCCCCAGCGGGATCAGGCTCACTCTTGTTGACATATACATTATATCCCCTCCACACCCTCTCCACGACCGCCGGCTCTCCTGTTAGATATTGCCATCTCTCCAGCATACCATTTTTTAGGGAGTACTCCCTAATCCTGTTCACTGTATCCCTCTCTGGGTCCACGGTGACGACCACGAAGGTGACGTCTCTACCTACCTGATCACCAAGCTCGTCCGCTGTGGCTATGAATTTAGAAGTGATTATCGGACAGATGGTTGTGCATGAAGCGTAGATAAAACTTAACGCCACAACTTTTCCCTTGAAGTCTTCCAGGCTTGTCTGCTCGCCGAACTGATTGACGAGGGTGAAGTCGGGAGCGGGTCTCTCTGGCGAAACCACTACACCGTTGTAGCTCTGCTGGGCGCAACCGGCAACGAGGAGCACTAAAACAGCTATAAGCTCCTTTTTCATGTTCTTAGGGCTAAAGCTCCGAATATCAAAAACTTTTTGGTACAACCATCGAAACCGTCTCAGGATACGTCCTTGACGAAATCAACTTCCTCGATGCCGCCCTTTTTATCTAGCTTGAATCTTAACAGGGCCCTATCAGTGAAGTGCTCCGTAGCACTAAAGACCTCGCCACACTTCCCACACTCAAGGTCCGATTCAAGCACCAATGCATACCAAGCAGCCTCAGCATAATAGTTGCCACACGAGGGGCAACGAGAAACACTTACCTCCAGAAAAGCCTCCATGATAGGTTATTGTCCCCCAGAGCATAACTACTTTCCCCTCTCCCTCAGATGAAGCGGGCCCGGCGGTCTCCATACCAGAATGGGTATAGGTCTGATGGAAAATGCCTCAAAATGTTAGATGGAATGGTATTTTGTTGGAATGATAATTATAAATTTCTTTTATAATTGTATCTTCGACTTTCAAGATTCAACTGAATATAAAACTTTCTTAATAAATAATTCTATAGAACATCCAATTTCCACCTTTTGGATTTCTTACGTGTCTGTTTA
>JALUUU010000132.1 GCA_027021185.1 archaeon
GAGCTCGTCCTTTGACAGGGCGGAGTAGAAGTAGGTGTACCTGGGATGCATGGGCACGCCGAGGTCCTCGCTGAGCCTGATGGCCTCGACGGGGTCAGGGATCTTTCCCCTGATGTAGTCCGCGTATCCGGTCTTATCGGTCGCCGCCCGCTCCAGCTCCTGAATCCACCACTCCTCAACGTAGCCCGAGGGCATTAAGGGATGGTTGTTCTCCAAGAAATCGCCGTAGCTCACGAGGATGTCCCCCAGATAGAGGACTTCCCCTATCTGAGGCCTCAATCGCCGAGCCTCCTCAGGGGTCTCGATACGTACCACTGATCCATCCAGGAGCTTGACTATCGGTCCCTCTATGGAGTCGCAGGGCGTAACCGCCGCCCCTTTCCCAGGCCTCTCAGTCTTTATCTGAGTCCCTATGGCTATGAAGTCGTCCAGCACGGCCATGGTGGCTGGGTGAAGGCATGCTGAGGCGAAGCCGGAGTTTCTGCTCCTCCCGTACCTGAGCCTAAGCCCCCCATGGGCCGAGGGATGGGAAAGCACCGGCCGCCCGGCTATGAGGTCCTTGATGAACCTGGAGTTGGGCTTTATCTCCCCCTCCGCCTTCACCGTGCTCTTGGCTTTGCCATATTCTCTGAGCCACTCCCACCCGGGGAGCTTGAACTTGTCAACGTACTTAAGGAGCTTGGGGGCCTTCTGCAGCACCCCCTCCGCCAGGACAAGGATGGCTCCCCCCCGGACCTGATTGGTCTCCACCCGCTCAAGATTCCTGTAGCCAGAGACCTCCACCCTGTCGGTTCCCTCCCCTGTTACCTCAACGGGGATGTTCCTGATGGCATGCCTCACCTCCCTGGAGGACGGCAGGTACTGCAGCCTCGCCGCCTCGGAGTTGTACAGGTCGGTCTCCTCGGCGAATCTTTCGACCTCGTCGTTGGTGGGCTTGTACCTGTCCAGCCCCAGGGCATGCCTTACGTAGTCCCCAGTGAGCACCGCCAGGGCCTGGGCCGAGCCCCCCGCGCTCCTGATGGGCCCTGCGAAGTAGATAGCGAGATACTCAGTGTTGTCGTGGTTTCTCTTAATCCTTACCTTGACGATCCCCTCCAGGGGAGCCGCCACTATGCCCTCCGTGAGAATGGCGAGAGCCGTTCTGATGGCCTGCTCCGCCGCCACCTCTGGGGAGGAGAAGGAGCCGAATTTTCCCTTCACGATTTCCCTGGCAACCTCCAGGGCTACCTCTTCCTTGGACAGCTCCAGGCCCAGCTCCCTGATCCTCTCGGCCACCCCCCTGGGGCCGACGAGGCCCTCGACTCTCCCAGCAAGGTCCTTGGCCAGGGGGATCTCGGGGTCGAAGTCCGGATCAAATCCTTTCCTCCTGGCCTGGGCGGCGATGTCATAGAGCCTCCTCGCCTCTTCCTCCAGGGAACGGAAGTAGGCCTTCATCACATGAACCTCATCACCGTGGCTCTGCCCTCCATAAGATCCACCACGGGGATCTCCCCGGGATGGGGCTGCATGTTCATCTTGCGCTGAAAGGTTGTCTGGGACTGGAAGGTGCCAGAGTTAATGAGCATCGTTCCCCTGTAGTTCTCCACCCCCACGGTGTGAACATGGCCAAGGTGGAGTATATCGGGGACATCCTCGATGAGCATGTAGTCCCGGTCCTCCGGGGCCAGGGGCACCTTTCCGCCGTAGATGGGGGTGAGATGCCTCTTCCTTATAAGCATCAGCATGGCCTTCTCAGGCTTGGAGTAGGACTGATTCGGGATAGTGGATATTATGTCGTCCAGGCTTCGCCCGTGGTAAGACAAAACCTCAACCCCGCTGACGGAGGCATAGCACGGATTGCCCACCATGTGGACCCTGGGGTCTTCGTAAAGCTCCGCGGCGAACTCCTCACCGATGGCGGGCTGGGGCTCCGCCTGACGGACAGCGTCGTGGTTGCCCGGGAGCACGATTATCTCCACATGATCAGGCACCATCCCAAGGAATGAGGCGAACCTGGTGTACTGCTCTCTTATGTCCTTGATGATGAGCTCGTTCTCCTGGCCAGGATATATCCCCACCCCATCCACCAGGTCCCCGCCGACGATGAGGTACTTAACCTTCTCCGCCAGGAGACGCTGCTTCGCGCTTCCCATCTCCCCGCGGAGCCACTTCAGAAACTTGAGGAAAACACCTTCAAGGAACTTTGTGCTCCCAACGTGGATGTCGGATATGATGGTGAGCCCCAGGGGAGCCTCGCTCCTCCTAGGGGTC
>JALUUU010000133.1 GCA_027021185.1 archaeon
GGAGCCCATAGCCGATCCCGCCCTGTTCCCCACGTACCTCCTCTCCGAGAAGGCCAGGAAGTACGTGACCGTGGTCTTGACTGGGGAGGGAGGGGACGAGCTCTTCGCGGGCTACGAGCAGTACAAGATAATGACCATCGCTGAGAAATACGGCGGCATCCTACCGGGATTCATAAAAAGGGGTGTTCTCCCGTGGATAGCCGATAAAACCCCTAAACACGTCCTGGACTCCTTCTTCAGGTACAGTTCCTCCCTGGGTGAGGAGGGCCTTAAGAGGTTCACCAAGTACATGGCCTGCCTGGGGGACAAGGGACGGGAATACCTTACGCTGATATCTGTCTTCAGCGAAGACGAGGCCATGGCCATGTACACAGAGGAGACCAGGAGACAGATATCCAGGAGGCTCGCTGAGGAGCTGAACAACGAGTACTTCGGCAGAAACGTGGACGGCCTCATCAACAAGCTCCTGTACCTGGAGATAAAGACATCTCTACCTGACCACCTCTTGATGAAGGTGGACAAGATGACCATGGCCCATTCCATCGAGGCCAGGGTCCCCCTCCTGGACCATGTCTTGGCGGAGTTCTCCGCCACCCTGCCCCCAGACATGAAGCTGAGAGGCACCAAGGACAAGTACATCTTCAGGAAGGCCATGGCAGGGATGCTTCCGAAGGAGATCCTCCGGAGGGAGAAGCAGAGGTTCTTCGTTCCCATCCACAAATGGCTGGAGGGCGAGGCCAGGGACATGGCTCTCCAAGTCCTAGACTCGAGCTCTGTGAAGCAAAGGGGCTTCTTCAGGTACCGCCCCATAGAGCAGATGTTTGAAAAGTTCAGCGGGTCACGCCTTTACTACAGCAGGCAGATGTGGAGCCTTCTTTCCCTGGAGATATGGTGCCGCACCTTACTGGACAGAGAAGACTTCACCCGGCCTATTGAGCTGTAGTGATGTTGTAGATGTAGATGGAGTAGCCTATCTTTTCTATGGGCTCGTATCTCTTTATCCAGTCATAGCATCCGGGGGGCTCTCCCTTGGGAAAAATCAGCTTATCAACCCCTATGGCTATTATACCCGTGGTCTCGTTACACCCCAGCCTCTGGTAATTAATGCCCCTGTACTGGGCCTCGTAGGGGATCCAGGGGCCGTACTTCGCCAGCTTGATCTCCCGGATGTTGTTCTCCACCACGTACTCCCCGAGGCCCTTCATGTCCTGACCAACGTCCTCGAAGCCGTAGAAATATTTGTAGCCCTTGTCAGGGCCCCCGGCGAGCTCGTTGAAGTACATGAGGTAGTGGGGGGCCACAGAGAGGGTGCTGGCCGCGTACCACACCCCCAGAATGACCAGCAGAGCGTTGAGCCTCCTCCCCAGATCGAGGTTCACGATCTTGCTGATAAACACGAAGAGAAAGGGATAAGCTGGCATCACGTGGCGCAGCCCGGCATTGAGGTGGTTGAGGCTGAAGAATATGAACCAGAACAGGATGGGAACCACCAGGAAGACCTCCCCCTGCCTATCCTTCGGTATTCTTTTGTAGAAAAACAATGCGATTCCCAGGAAGACGATGAGGGCCACGGGCTCCTTTACCAGGAAGCCGACGAGGTAGTAGTGCCTGAAGCCCCCGAAGTTCCTGTACTCCCCTAGGAGATAGGCGAAGTCGCCTCTGAAGGCGTCCGGACCCGTCTGAATATATATCCCCTTGAGATAGTTGGTGAGGGGAATGGGGACCTTCTCTATAACGAAGACGAAGAAGCTCCTTATGGCATCGTTGTCGGGCAGAAGGCCTATAACCTCCTGGTACCTGGCGGGGTTGAGGATGACCGCGGACAATGGCTGCAGCTCGAATCCGTACCCCGCGTTCATGGCGATGAAGGCAATGCCCGATATAGCTAAAATGGAGCGGAGGAGCCTCCTGCTCCTGTCCAGGGCGAAGTAGTAGATCAGGTATATGGGTATCAGGAAGGCCCCGCTCACCTTGGAGATCATTGAACAACCCGTCAGAATCCCTGTTTTCACCAGGTCCCGGGTGCTCTTCGACTGCATGAAATTCCAGAAGCAGTAAACCGACAGAAAAACGAAAAACGTTACCCCGAAGTCGGTGATGGCCAGGCCGGAGTGGGCTAGTATGGTGGGGTTGAAGGAGTAGAGGAAGAGGGCGAAGATCCCTGCCCTGGCACCGTACAGCTTCTTAGCCCATAGATAGACGAAGTACCCCAGGACAAGGGACAGGGCCAGCACCG
>JALUUU010000134.1 GCA_027021185.1 archaeon
TTTTGGTATATGCTCAAGTCATTGAAACTGAGCTAAAATATGATGATGGTAGTGGTGAACTTTTACTTGACCGCTGGGGGAAGGAGTACAAATTAGGGTTAAAAATAGTGTTCTCTCCTCCTGCTTCGCCTTGGACGATTAAAGAGATTAAAGTCTATGGCCGTGGTTACGGTGACTTTGAAAATAGAGGATACCTGGTTGAAATATGGGATAGTGACTCTAGAGTTCTTTTTAGCCGTACTTTCACGGGAGGATTCACTAATAAAGAAGAATGGGTATCCATTAATTTATCCTCGAGCAAAATAAAAGTCAAAGGAGATTTTTATGTCATCATGTTTCCCGACTCTTATAGTAGAGCAGGGTTTGCAATTGGCATAGACACATCGAGCAAAAGCAAGTCTGACATCATTTGGAAACACAATAGGAAACCTGTTTACGACTGGTATAATTTACGCCCAGCTCCCTGGATGGGTGATAACAGGGATCGTATTAACTGGATGGTAAGAGTTGTTGGTACATCATTAGCTCCTTCTCCTGATGTAAAATCACCATCTTTGGATGCTGAGTCAGCACCAGCGGGTCCGTCGGTTAAAGTTGAGCCCCAGGATAAGTCAAAAATTGAAGATGTGAAAAATTCAAAGCCAGCTGTCGTGACCCCAGAAAGAACTTTTTTTGGTGTTGATTTGAACATGCCTGTATTGACTGATCCGACATACATCACTCTACTCACTCTTGTGCTTGGAGTTCTTACTTTGTTGATACAGCTGTTTCGAGGAGTTTAAAGATGATCCGGAAATTTGGTTCAGAAAAGGTTATTCTAAAAATAAAACCAAGTTATAAGCCTGCTTTTATATTGTTTGGGATGAGCATCCCTTTTTTTGCGGTGAGTTATTATCTATACTTCGAAACAATGGTGCCTTATGTTTACCCTTATCTCGCTTTTTTGGTGGGATTTATTATTCTTTATAAAGGAATTAGCCTTTTTCTAATCAGTCGTAGGACAACTTATTACATAACCGATAAGAGAATTATCAGAGACTATCAGTTTGTTAGATTCAAATGTGTTGAAATCCCAATTAGGCAGATAAGAGGGATAGAGGAGGGAGTTTCCGTCCTTGGCAGGCCCTTTAATCTAGGGGATGTGCGGATAGTAAGTGGGAAAGGGTCATCCATGGAGGTCGTATTTAAATTTATAGACAACTCCACTGAAATTGCAGATAAAATAAGGAGGCTTATTACAGAATAAAATAACAGGTTTTTCAGAGTTGTGAGGCGGCGTAAGCATTATATAACTACTTTTCCGATTTTACCCCTGAACAAAATGCGAACTTCAAAAATAGAACGGCTAACTAAGGAAACTCGAGTGAAGATAGAACTCGATTTGGATGGAAATGGTCACTCTCATGTTGTCACTTGTATAGATTTCCTTGATCACCTCCTGTCAAGCTTCGCAAAGCACGGCCGCTTCGACCTCAAAGTCAGGGCCACCGGGGACAACGAGCATCACATCGTCGAGGACGTCGCCATTGCCCTGGGGGATGCGTTCACAAAGGCCCTGGGGGACAAGAGGGGGATAAGGCGTTTCGGCCACGCAATTCTCCCTATGGATGATGTCCTGATTCTTGTCTCCGTGGACATTGGTGGGAGGAGCTACTGCGTCAACGGTGTGGCCTTTAAGCGTAAAATGATAGAGGGCATGAGCTCTGAGATGATCCCGCATTTCCTGACCACCTTCTCAAGCGAGTTCAAAATCAACCTCCACACCCGTCTGCTAGATGGGAAAAACGAGCACCACAAGGCAGAGGCCCTGTTCAAAGCCATAGGGGTGGCCCTCAGAGAGGCGTGCAGCGTCGTCGGCCGGGACATACCCAGCACCAAGGGCATGCTATAATCACTTTTCCCGCGCTCTTGGCAAAAGCAAATCTATAACCTACTTCTACACTATTATCCGGTGAGCGATAATGGATCTTTACTGTGTGCTCTGCGGGGGAAAACTCTGTCATGAAGGGGAAGGCCTTGCCTGCTCCGAATGCGATGCCCGTTATGACAGCGTCCTCCTTTCAGAGACAAAAATCGAGGAAAAGGGAAGAATCATAACAGAACTCAGCCTGAGCATGGACTTCTGCATCGTTGAGGAAGTTGAGGAAGCGCCGCTGGTGCAGGAAGTCAGCTGCGTCCAGGTGGCTGAGGCAACAAGCTGATGGTGAGGAGAGGCTCTATTTCTTACCCCCTCTC
>JALUUU010000135.1 GCA_027021185.1 archaeon
TAATAGCCGCCAACAAGGCAGACATAGACGCGGCAGAGGACAACATCAAGGCCATGAGGAAGGAACACGGCGATCTCGTGGTACCCACGAGCGCCATGGCGGAGTACGTCCTTAAAAACCTCTCCAGGGAGGGCGTTGTAGACTACATCCCGGGGGATGGGGAGTTCAGGGTCGATGAGGCCAAGGCCCAGGGCCTCGATGCGCGGCACCGAAAAGCCCTGGAGATAATTAGAAGGGTGCTGTCCAGGTACGGCTCCACGGGGGTGCAGAGATGCATCGACACGGCGGTCTTCGGCATTCTGGGAAGGGTGGTGGTCTACCCAGTGGAGGACGAGGGAAAATTCGCCGACAAGGAGGGCAGGGTCCTGCCGGACGCCTACCTCATGGAGCCGGGATCAACCCCTCGGGACCTGGCATTCAAAATCCACACGGAGATAGGGGAGGCCTTCCTGGGCGCCCTAGACGCGAAAACGAAGAAAAAAATAAAAAGCGATAAAGAGCTAGAAAACGGAGAAGTGATTAAAATCCTCACGGGGAAGTGAAAAATGAAGGTTGTAGTTGCTGATCCAATTCACGAGGCAGGGATAGAACTCCTCCGGCAGGAGGGCATGGATGTTGTGGTTGCCACAGACATGGAGAGAGAGGAGCTCCTCAGGGAGCTCCAGGATGCCGACGGCCTCCTCGTAAGAAGCAGGACCAAGGTGCGGAGGGACGTCCTGGAGCTGGCCAAGAACCTCAAGGTAATAGGACGGGCAGGAGTGGGGGTGGACAACATAGACCTGGACGCCGCCACGGAGCGGGGCGTCGTAGTGGTCAACGCCCCTGAGGCGTCGACCATAACGGTGGCGGAGCACACCATAGGCCTGATACTATCCCTGGCGAGACGCATCCCCTTCGCCGACGCCTCCCTGAAGGCTGGGAAGTGGGAGAAGAAGAAATTCCTGGGGTGCGAGCTCAGGGGCAAGACCCTGGGCGTCATCGGCCTCGGGAGGATAGGCACCCAGGTGGCCCTCAAGGCCAAGGCCTTCGACATGAAGATCCTGGCCTACGACCCCTACATCACCGAGGATTACGGCAGGGAGCTGGGGATAGAGGTGGCCAGCTTCGAGGAGGTCCTTAAGAGGGCGGACTTCATCACCGTTCACGTCCCCCTGACCGATAAGACCAGGGGGCTCATAGGGAGGGAGGAGTTCAATAAGATGAAGGAGGGGGCGTATATCGTGAACTGCGCCAGGGGCGGCATCATCGACGAAGACGCCCTCATAGAAGCCCTGAACTCTGGCAGGATCGCCGGCGCGGCCCTGGACGTCTTCGAGGTCGAGCCCCCCATAGGGAGGCCCATCCTGAAAGCCAAGAACATCGTGGTTACCCCCCACCTGGGGGCGTCTACCGAGGAGGCCCAGCGGTATGCGAGCACCATCGCCTGCGAGGAGGTGGTGAAGGTCCTTCGAAACGAGGCCCCCCGCAACGTGGTGAACATGCCCGCAATCCCCCCGGAGGCCATGGAGAAGCTCAGGGGATACCTCACCCTTGCGGAGACCCTGGGCAGGTTCACCGTACAGCTCGTCAGGGGCAGGATGCGGGACGTTAACGTGACCTTCTGCGGCGCCATCGCGGAGGTGAAGGAGCAGACGGTCCTGTGCAACGCCGTCCTAAGCGGCCTGCTCTCCCCCATACTCACAGAGAGGGTGAACCTGTTAAACGCCCCCGTGGTGGCAAAGAACAGGGGGATAAGGGTGACCATAGGCAAGAGAGAGGACTCGGAGAGCTACGGCAACCTGATGCTCCTGGAGGTCAAGTCTGACCAAGGGGAGTCCCTGGTGAAGGGCTGTCTTCACGGCGAGAAAGAGCCCAGGATAGTGGAGGTTGACGGCTATTCCCTGGAGCTCGCACCGGAGGGAAGGATACTCCTCGTGAGGCACGACGACCGGCCGGGGATGATAGGCAGGGTGGCCCTCGGCCTCGGCAACAACGGCATAAACATCGCCGCGATGCAGGTGGGGAGGAAGGAGAAGGGAGGAGTGCAGCTCATGATCCTCATGGTGGATCAGCTGGTCCCCGAGGAGGTGGTTAAGGAGATCTCGGCAATAGACGGGGTTAAGGACGTTAAGGCGGTGGAGATGGAGAAATGAAGGTGAAGGACATCATGACCCCGGGGGTCGTCACCGTAAAGCTCGACACCCCCTTGACTGAGGTGGTAAGGATAATGGCGGCCAGGGACATCAC
>JALUUU010000136.1 GCA_027021185.1 archaeon
CCCTCCTATGCCAATGCCCGCCTCATACCTAGCCCTGTTTTCAGCCGCCTTCAAAGCCGCCCTGGCTACCGCCTCAACCGCCTCATGGTCGCGCCACTCCCTGGGTGTGCTCCCCACCTCTACGAAGAGGACTGGCTTCCTGAGCTCGCTTGGGCCGTGATGGGTTGCCTCAAGGGAGACGGCGTAGTCCAGGGATCTCTCGTCCCGTATCTTTCTCAGCTCCATCAGGGCTGCCTTTACCGCGCCGGGCTCGCTCAGGGCCAGCTCCCTCGGCCTGCCCCCAAGCTCCGCGTCAGGGGTGAGGTTACCAGGGGTGTGAACCGTCAGGGTCTTTTTCTCGGAGGTGCTGCGGTGACGGGAGGCGAAGACGTAGTAATCAGGGTCGAAAAAGGCGTCGAGGTGAGAAGCCCTCACCTGGGGTTTCTCCGTGGCGATGAGCCAGACATCCCCTCTCTCGTAGACGGGTTTCCCCTCAAACTCTCCCCTAACCCTGAAGCCGTGGCCAGAGAGCTCTCTGTATATGTTCCTCCCCGCCAGGTCCTGCTGAGAAGTAACTATGAGGCGCATCATCCTCTCTATCAAGGATAAGAAATTTATAGGTATCGCGGATTAATTGGGGCCTGGTCAAGGCCATGGGCACTGCTAAGAGTAGGATCCTCGTTGTGGACGACGAAAAAGACTATCTCAGGCTTATGGAGCGGATACTGGGCAGGGCTGGATACGAGGTGTTCTCAGCCCTCGACGCCCTCGAGGGACTGGAGAAGCTGAGAAAGCACAACCCAGACCTCGTGATCCTGGACATAATGCTCCCCGATATGAGCGGCTGGGATGCCTGCAGGGAGATGAAGAAAGACGCAGGCCCCAGGGTACTGATCCTCACCGTTCCCTTTGGGAACGACTTCCAGGAGAAAATAGCTTACTCTGGATGCGACGCCTACCTGGAGAAACCAGTCACCAAGAAAAAGCTCCTGGATACGGTGGAAGATCTCCTCCATCAGTAAGCTTTAAATATTCTCTTGTTCTTATTCTGGGATTACTGGAGGAATATGCGTGATTGTCTTCCTGATGTGGATCCTGTTCATCCTTTCCTTCTGCCTCGTGTCCAGCGTTATAGCGAGGAGGCAGGGAAGGCCGGACTTCCTAATCGCCACCTACGCCGCCCTCGTGGTCCTGGCCAACATCACCGCCGTGAAGCAGGTGGAAATTTTCGGACTCTTCGCGCCGGCGGCGGTGATAACCTACTCCGTGACCTTCCTGCTTACCGATATGCTGACGGAGCACTACTCCAAACGCGACGCCCACAGGGCAGTGTGGGCAGGGTTTTACGCCAACCTCCTCCTGGTGGCCGTGGTGCTCATCAGCGTCAATATGACCCCTGCCCCATTCTGGGGCATGCAGGAGGAATACGAGAAGATCCTGGCCCTGGTGCCCCGGATAGTCCTCGCCTCGATGATAGCTTTCCTCGTCAGCCAGCACCTGGACGTGATTCAGTTCCATATCTGGAAGGAAAAGACCGGCGGCAGGCACCTGTGGCTGAGGAACAACGCCTCCACCATGGTCTCCCAGCTCGTAGACACAACCCTCTTCATAACCATCGCCTTCTACGGCACCCCGGGCTTCCCCATCCTGGCGGTAATAAAAGGCCAGTACCTCATAAAGCTCCTCATAGCAGCCCTGGACACCCCCTTCATCTACCTCAGCCGATGGGTGTACCAGAGATCTATCTGAATAAGTTGGCTATCCTGATGGAGATAAAGGCCTCGATGAAGGCGGCGACGAGGAGGAAGGGCACCCCCCACCTGACGTAGAAATACACGCCCCTCCTCAGCTCCTCCAATACTCTGATTTCGTTTCCCTGGAAAAGCTTTCTCACCGCCTGATGGCCCAGCCTAAGGCCGATGGCGGCGCTCACAAGGAACACCGGGATCTCGAAGATTCCGTGGGGGATGATGGAGAAGAGCAGCAATACAGACTCCTTCTTCACCACGTATCCCACGACCCCCAGGATGATGCCGTTTACCACGAGGCCGAAGCTGGGGAGGAAACCGAAAAACACCCCCAGGACGAGCATCATGGAGGTGGCGATGAGATTGTTCACGAATATGGCGAGAACCATGAAGCCCGACTCCATGCCTCCGAACCTGTGGGCCATGACCTGCTGGAGGGTTGAGAAGAACTCGGACGCTTTCTCCGGGAGAAACTGGGCATACAGGTAGCCCGTCAC
>JALUUU010000137.1 GCA_027021185.1 archaeon
CTATGTATACACTTATGTAAACCCCATATTAACACTTATGCGTGGATTATTTCTCATGGAAAAAGCGTTGAGTAAACTATATAATTCTTTTTTAAATTTTTTTTTAATAAGGTTTCTTAGCGACATTTTTTTTCACTATCACCACTTTAACAGTTGCAAAGACCATGTCATATGGGTGAACAGAAAAATTTTTTTAAAGAGAAGCCTACAAGGGAAAGGAGGCGAGAATTATGGATGTAGCAGTTCTAGGCGCCACGGGCATGGTGGGTCAGAGATTCGTGGAGAGGCTGGTGGATCACCCGTTCTTTGAGCTTGTGGCCGTGGCCGCATCGGGAAGGTCAGCTGGGAAGAGATACTGTGAGGCGGCCAAGTGGTTCATTGGCGAGGAAATGCCCGCAGAAGTGCGGGACATGGTTGTTAAGGAGGTTGATCCGTCGAAGATAAAGGCGGATATCGTTTTCTCCGCTCTTCCGTCAGCAGTGGCTAGAAAAGTGGAGCCAGAGTTTGCTGAGGCGGGATTCATTGTTGCCTCCAATGCCTCCGCGTATCGCATGGCAGAGGATGTCCCGCTCCTAATCCCTGAGGTGAACCCAGAACATCTGGACATGATAGAGGTCCAGCAGGATAGGAGGGGATGGGACGGAGCGATTATAACTAATCCGAACTGCACGACCATTATGGCCGTGTTGAGCATGAAGCCTATATACGACTCCTTCGGAATAAAGGAGGCCTTTGTGGTTTCCATGCAGGGCCTGAGCGGCGCAGGCTACGCGGGGGTTCCGTCCATGGCCATCGTGGACAACGTGATTCCGTACATAAAAGGGGAGGAGGAGAAGGTGGAGGAAGAGGGTCTTAAGATCCTGGGGAGTTTCAACGGCTCAGAGATAGAGCCCGCAGAGATCAGGATATCCGCCTCCTGCAACAGGGTCCCAGTTCTTGAGGGGCATACTGAGGCGGTCTTCATAAAAGCCGCTAATGAATGGGGCCTCGAGGGGGTTATCGAGGCTCTCAGAGAGTTTAAAGCCCTGCCTCAGGAGCTTGGTCTTCCCACGGCGCCAGAGAATCCCGTGGTGGTTAGGGAAGAGCCTGACCGGCCTCAGCCAAGGTTAGACAGGTACAATCAGGGCGGAATGGCCGTGGCGGTGGGGAGAATAAGGAGGTGCCCCGTCCTCGATTTTAAATACATCGTCATGGGCCATAACACCATACGGGGCGCCGCAGGGGCTTCCATACTTAACGCGGAGCTCCTTAAAGAAACCAGAAAGCTTTGAGGTGGATATTTCATAGCGCCATCTAGCGAATAAAGGAGGAATGGATTTTTCTACTCTAGGGATAGATCACGGTACCCAGGCCATCAGGTTTTACGTCCTGCCGGAGGAGGCTCATTTTGAAATTCCGAGAGAGGGCAGACCAGGGCCGGTTATGGAGATCATAGAGAAGGAGGTGCCTTTGGAGAGGATTGAGCTTGTAGGTATTACATACGCAATGGGGGACGGTATAAACAGGATAACCGACATCAGAAAGGTCCGGAACAGGGGGGTTCTCCCCGGAAAAGCTGGGGAGCCCAGGGGCACCGGTACAAGGGTCTATGACGAGATAGCGTCCTCGGGTTTAGCGGCGGTTGTCATCCCCGGCCTGCATCGCGGAGTAGAGGTTTTAGACCCACGGTTCAGGGCTCTGTATTCCCACTGTGCAAGCGCCGAGAAAGTGAGCCTCTGCTATGATGCGTATCTGAAAACCGGGGCTGAGAACTTTATAGTGGCAGATGTTAGCTCCAATACAGTTACTATCGGAATAAAAAACGGGAGGTTTCTAGGTGCAATGGATGCGTGTCTTGGTGCTCCAGGCGTGATCCACGGCCCCCTGGATCTGGAGAGCCTTAGAAACGTCGACAAGGGGCTCATGAAGGCTAATGAGGCGTTTTCTGAGGCAGGGGTGGCGAAGATCACGGGACATAAAGACCTCAGCAGGATCCTGAGGCCCATGGATGATAGGGATAGGCTCGCCCTAGAGGCCCTTGTCATGGGGGTTGCCATGGAGGTTTACGGCTTCTTAAGCCTCCTGGAACCTGAGGTGGTGGCTGTCTCGGGATGGGCAGGGATCAGCCAAGGGGTGTACAATGGCATAAAAGAGGCTTTGAGGGATGTGGCGCCGGTGGTTAAGCTGGGCCGCTATGCAGCTGCCAGGGGGAGCGCCGAGATAGCGAGAGATATTTTAGCTGGTAGGAGGGACTTTCTTGGAATCGGTGTTGAGTTTTAAGATTTTTACAACGTTACTATTCAATATGGTGGTGGTCTAAAAATGAGTTTGGCCTACGTCGGATTGCCTTGTCAGTTGGAAGGTTTGAGGAAGACAGAGGTCCTTTCAGAGACCTTGAAGCAGGATTGGCCGGGGAAGGTCTCCCTGTACGTGGGGCTCCTGTGCAGGGAAAACTGGGCTTACACGTGCTTCAGGGCATTGATAGAGGATGATTACTCCCTCAAACTGGATGAGGTCTCGAAATTTGACATAAAAAAGCGAAATATTGTTGCATTTAAGCGGGATGGAGGGAAACTTGAGTTTCCCTTGGAGGAGTCCCGCCCCTACGTGAGGGCTGGATGCCAGGTCTGCCTGGACTTCACAGGAGAACTTTCGGATATCTCCGTGGGAGCCGTCGGCTCTCCCATGAAGTGGAGTACTGTCATCGTTAGGACGGAAAAGGGGATGGAACTCCTTAAAGGGGCTGAGAAAGAGGGCTACGTTGAGGTTAAGCCCATCGAGGAGGTTAAGCCGGGGACCTGGCTCGTGAAGAAGCTGTCCAAGGAAAAGAAGGAGGAGGCCCTTAAAGAGGCCGAGATAAGGGGGGATGAGGGGATAAAGGTTTCCCACATATCGTCCCTTGATAAGTCTGTTAAGGAATTAATTAAAGAGGCGGAGGGAAAGGGCTACGACGAGCTGGAGTACGAGGTGATAGACGGAGGACTTTGCTCTGCCTGCGGCGCCTGTGTAGCCGTCTGCCCCTCGGGGTGTCTCAGAATAGTGGATGAGAGGCCTACATTACTGGAGGGATGCAAGCCGGAGGAATGCAACGCCTGCTACCTGGCTTGTCCGAGGGTGTCCCTTCCCCTGGCAGAGCTGAAGAGCCTTATTTTCAACGATGGTCAGAGCTATGAAGACGGTCTGGGCGAGTTCCTGGGGGTCTATGCTGCAAGGGCCAGTGACCCGAAGGTGCTAGAGAGAGGGCAGGACGGAGGAGCGGTGACGGCTCTTCTTAGCTATGCCCTGGATAAAAACATAGTCAGTGGCGTGGTCTCGGTCAGGGAGGGGGAGAAGCCCTGGATGCCTGTGCCGGCTGTGAGTAAGAACAGTGAGGAGCTCCTTGAGACCAGCGGCACTTTTTATTCCTACGCCACGACAATACCTGCTGTTAAGGGTGATAAAGATTAAAGAGATAAGGTTCCATGGAAGAGCTGGTCAGGGGGTTGTGACCGCGGCAGATATCCTCGCAATGGCGGCCTTCCAGGCCGGGAAGTATTCTCAGGCTTTCCCGTTTTTCGGAGTGGAGCGGCGGGGAGCCCCTGTTACGGCCTTCGCTAGGATAAGCGACGATTTCATCAGGCTGCGGAGTCAGATCTACTACCCTGATTACATAGTTGTCCAGGATGCCACACTCTTGGACATAATAGACGTCGCCAAGGGCCTTAAGAAGGATGGCAAGGCGATTATAAACACCGAGAAAAAACCAGAAGAGCTGAACATAAACACGGATGCAGAGGTGTACACAGTGAACGCTACGAAGATCGCCTTGGATATCCTCGGCGTTCCCATAGTTAACACATTAATGTTGGGGGCCTTCGCGGCCATAACAAAGGAGGTTTCTCTGGAGGCCCTGCAGCAGGCTATTGAGAAGCGTTTCCCGCCCAAGCTGGCTGAGAAAAACGCCAGGGCGGTTGAGGTGATGTATAAATCATTGGAGGATTAAGATGGTCACGCTTGGCGGACATATAAAGGAGACAGGCAGCACCACCAAAACAAAGACAGGCGGCTGGCGCACCTTCAAGCCTGTCATTCACATGGATAAGTGCGTTGACTGCGGATGTTGCTGGATATTCTGCCCGGACATGAGCATCCTGAGGAAAGACGGAGAGTACTCCGTGGACCTGGAGTACTGTAAGGGATGTGGTATATGCTCCAGGGAGTGCCCCACTGGAGCGATAGAAATGGTACTGGAGGAGAAATAGTGGCAACTGATGTTATTCACGGGAGCAAGGCAGTGGCCGAGGCCGTTAAACTGTGCGATGTGGACGTCATAGCGGCCTATCCAATCACCCCCCAGACCCGCATCTCTGAGAGCCTGGCCAAGTTTGCGGCCACGGGGGCCATAAGGGCGGAGTATATTAAGGTGGAGTCTGAGCACAGCGCCATGAGCGCGTGCATAGGAGCCTCTGCCACGGGGGCCAGAACCTTCACGGCTACCTCGTCTCAGGGATTGGCCTACATGTTTGAGCTCCTCTTCGTGGCCAGCGGCATGAGGCTGCCCATCGTCATGGCCAATGCCAACAGGGCTCTCTCCGCTCCGCTGAACATCTGGAACGATCAGCAGGACTCTGTCTCTGCCAGGGATTGTGGCTGGATACAGATCTATGTTGAGACTAATCAAGAAGCCCTTGACTCAGTGATCCAGGCGTACAGGATCTCCGAGAATCATGAAATCCTTATCCCGAGCATGGTCTGCCTCGACGGCTACGTCCTCACCCATACAATGGAGCCGGTGGACATCCCGGAGCAGGACCTGATAGAGAAGTATTTGCCGCCCTTCAAGCCTGCCCTTTCCCTTGATCCTGATAGCCCTATAACCCTAGGGGCCTTCGCTAACCCCAGCACATACATGGAGTTCCGGTATGAGCAGCAGAAGGCTATAGAGAGGTCTTTTAAAGCCATTGAGGCTGCCGGCAAAGAATACGGTAAGCTTACAGGGAGAGAATACGGGCTCCTGGAGGAGTACAACCTCGACGACGCCGAGATTGTCCTGATAACCATGGGGTCTCTGGCAGGAACGGTTAAGGAGACCCTTGCCTCGTTGAATGACCGCCGCATAGGCCTGCTTAGGGTCAGGGCTTTCCGGCCCTTCCCGAAAGATGATGTTAGGAGGCTACTGAAGGATGTGGATAAAGTAGCGGTGATTGAGAAAGACATCTCAGTCGGCCTGGGTGAAGGGGCCCTGTTCTCAGAGATCAAAAGCTCCCTTTACGGCCTAGACAGTCAACCCTCCATGGCAGGGTTCATAGCCGGCCTGGGCGGCAGGGACGTAACCCCCGAGGACATAGCGGGTGTAGTGAAGAAGGTGGAGAAAGGCTTCGAAGGTACAGGATGGGTGGGGTTGAAATGAAGGTAGCAGTTGATGTTCCGAGTTATGTGAAGTGCAGGCAGAGCTGCAGGGCGAGCATGAGCGCCGTGAGGTGCTGGAGGTTCAAGAGGAACGTTAAGGACGTGTCCGAGGAGGAGCTCTTCGCTCCGGGCCATCGGGGCTGCGCCGGCTGCGGATGCACAGTGGCTATGCGGCTGGCCCTTAAGGCCTCAGGTAAGAACACCATAGCCACCCACGCCACAGGCTGCATGGAGGTTGTCTCCAGCCCTTATCCGGAGACTGCCTGGCGTATACCGTGGATCCATGTGGCCTTTGAAAACAGCGCGGCAGTGGCGAGCGGCGTTGAGGCAGCCCTTAAGGCCTTGGGCAAAAAAGACAAGGTAAACGTCATAGCCTTCGGGGGCGACGGCGGCACTGTGGATATAGGCTTCCAGGCCTTGAGCGGCGCCATGGAGCGGGGGCACGACTTAACATACATATGCTACGACAACGAGGCCTACATGAACACGGGTGTTCAGAGGAGTGGTTCAACTCCCTTTGGCGCCGCCACCACGACGTCACCGGTGGGTGCGGTGTCCCTGGGCAACGACAGGCCTAAAAAGGATCTTCCAGCCATAGTGGCCGCTCATGGCGTGGGTTATGTGGCCACAGCCTCGGTGGCATTCCCCCTGGACTACTACGAGAAGGTGAAGAGGGCGATAGCTCATAAGGGCCCGAGCTATATTCACGTGCATTCATCCTGTCCTCCTGGGTGGGGGATACCATCAGAGAAAAGCATAGAGATCCTGAGGCTTGCCGTGGACACTGGTATGTGGGTTCTCTACGAGATCGTTGACGGCAAGGGGAGAATAACGTATAAGCCGGCCACGAAGCATCCCGTTGAGGAGTACCTCAAGGTCCAGAAAAGGTTCAGGCATCTCGATGATGAGACAATAGCCAAGATCCAGGAGAGCATCGACAAGAGGTGGAGCGAGCTCTTTGAGGATTAGGAGGGTCGGCTCTGATCGTTGACGATACCTATGCCGAAGCCTTCGAGGGATATTATTCCAGGATCTTAGTCACGGCCATAAATGAGAAATGGGCCAGAAATGCGGCTCTGGAGGCGGCGGGATACGCTACGTCCATGATAGGATGCACCGCCGAGGCGGGGATAGAGAAGTCCCTGGGGGCGAGTGAAACACCGGATGGTCGTCCGGGGGTGGTGCTTCAGATCTGGACCTCCAGGAAGAAAATTATGATGAGGGAGCTGTTGGGGAGGATAGGACAGTGCATCCTTCCGGCTCCCACGACCGCTGTTTGGAACTACTGCAGCGACGGTGAACTCCTCGACGTTGGTTATAAGATGCGGTTCTACGGCGACGGTTTTGAGGAGATCAGGGAGGTGGGGGGTAGAAAAATAGTGGTTATCCCTGTGATGATGGGGGAGTTCTTGATAGAGGCAGAGCTTGGGGTCTCTAAAGGCGTTATGGGGGGGAACTTCTTCATCCTTGCCTCGTCTCAAGGGGCCGCCATCGAGGCGGCGGAGAAGGCCCTGAGAGAGATAAGGAGGGTGGATGGGGTGATCACACCTTTCCCTGGGGGTGTGTGTGGCGCGGGTTCCAAGGTCGGCTCTAATAAATACAAGTTTATGCATGCCACGACCAATGAAAAATACTGCCCCACCCTCTCTGGGAAGATAGGGGACAGCGAGGTGAAGGATGCGAAGGCCGTGGCGGAGATAGTTATCAACGGCGTCTCGGAGGAGAGAGTGAGAGAGGCCATGGCGGCAGGAATAAAGGCCGTCCTTAGCTGTGAGGGGGTCAAGAGGGTTTCGGCTGGTAACTACGGTGGAAACCTGGGTAAGATCCATTTCCCCCTGAGGGGTCTTGTGTAGCCATCCATGGAAATTTTTCCGGGCCGCGTGCTTGGATGATCCCCGGATTGTCATCGCCGTGGTGCTGGATTTTCTCCGGTCATGTGGTCGTAAAAATTATAAGGTATATGGGGAAAGGTAATTAGGGGCTGAAGACAATAGAAGTAGAGCCTATCAAGCTGAAAAACGGAGTGGCCCTAGGGATTAAGGTTGAGTTAGGTAAAGCGCCGCTTCTGTTGATAAGGGCTGAGAAAGGCTTTGTCATGTGCGGCTACCTCAATGTTGCTGTTGCGGACTCCCTAGGTGAGGTTGCCGCCAGGGTTTCCGGGGTCTCCAGCTTTGAAGACGTTCTTGAGGCAAAGATCATCGAGGTCAGTGAGAAGGCAAAGGAACAGGGGATAACAGAGGGCATAACGGGTAGAGAAGCCCTGGAAAAGATGTTTTGATGTGGCGATGAGGGTAATAATAGCTCTTGCGGTAGTTTTACTGGTAATGCCCTATGCTTACGCTCAGGAAGTAAGGAATTACGAGGCTCTCGTAACGGTGAAGGGGGCATCGCCCTTCCTTAAGAATCCCGGGGAGGTTTATGAGAAGGTTACCATCGTATTCTATAACACCCTGGACACCCCTATAGAAGAGATAAGTTATCCGTTCATTGCAGACTTCAGGAATGCCAGGGTATACGATAGCGAGGGCGAGCTGGACTTTTCCGTATCTGTTAGAGGGGGGAAAAAATACATCACAGTAACCTTCAGAGAGCCCCTGGGGCCGATGTCTAAAAAAAGCGTGACATACGAATTCGGTCCTATCAAGACGATTCAGGTGAGGGAGGGAAACGCCTATATCCTGACGACTGCTCAGACCATACTGGCTAATGTTAAGAAATTTAAATTAGTGATTTTTCTGCCGGAGGGATACGTTCTTTCCCCGGAGGGAGCTGTTCCCCGCTCAAAGGACATACTCTCAGACGGTCGCAGCGTGATACTTATATGGGAGATGCAGGACCCCATACCCGCGGCCCTCAAGGGAGACTTCAAGGTAGTTGTTTTCTACGAGGGTGTTGGCTGGTATCCCAATGTCTATCACGTTGCGGTATTCCTGGTGGTCGTGGCTGCCGCCCTTGTCTATGCCTATACCCGGAGGAGGCCCTCCAAGAAAGAGCCTACTAAACGGAAGGACCTCCAGGGATTCCTTGACATTCTTAGAGAGGATGAGCGGAGGATTCTTAAGATAATAATCGATCAGGACGGTATAGATCAGCGGGAGATCCAGCGGCTCACCGACTTCTCCAAGACCAAGGTTAGCAAGATCCTGGCGGAGCTGGAGAAAAGGGGGGCTATAAGGAAAGAGCCCTATGGACGCAGGAACAAGGTTTTTCTAACGGAGAAGCTTAGGAATATCGAGCAATGATTCGGAGGATCCTGGAGGACTACAGGGAGGGCAAGATAACCCTGGAAGAAGCGGAGAAGGAGCTGAGGCTTTTCAGCTTGTCCAAGGTGGAGGATCTTGGGAATCTGGATATTCACAGGGATCACCGCACAGGCGCTCCCGAGGTTGTGTTCGGGGAGGGGAAGAACATCCAGGACCTAATAGAGATATCCAGGGAGATGGTGGAGAAAAAGGGCAGATGCATTATAACCCGGTTGTCTAGGGATAAGATGGAGGCGGTGACGAAATCCCTAGGGGAGCATGAGATCCATAGAAATCTCCGGGCAGGCATCCTCGTGATCAAGAAAAAAGGCTACCGCGTCCAGATGACTGGCGGCAGGATTGCTATTCTCTCCGCGGGCACATCAGACATCCCCCGGGCAGAGGAGGCAAGGATAGTTGCAGAGGAAATGGGCTGTGAGGTCGCTGCCTTCTACGACGTGGGCGTTGCGGGGATCCACCGCCTGATACCTGCTCTCAAAAAGGTTATCCAGGGGGATGTGGACGTCATAATAGTGGCTGCGGGAATGGAGGGAGCCCTCCCGAGCGTTGTGGCGGGCATGGTGGATGTCCCGGTTATAGGTCTCCCCGTGTCCAGCGGCTACGGCTATGGAGGCAGGGGGGTGGCTGCTTTGCAGGCGATGCTCCAGAGCTGCTCACCAGGAATGAGCGTTGTGAATGTGGACAACGGATTGGGGGCGGGGATTGTTGCTTCTCTGATTGCTAACAGGGCTGCCAAGTTCAGGTGATGGTTCTCCTGGCTTCTTCCTCTATCCTCCTCATAACCTCTTTGATAGGGAGGTTGGCTGCCTTAGCTATTTTTTTCGCGTCCTCGTACTCGGCTTTCACGTGAACCCCTCGGCCAATAGCGGCTATCTTTACCTTGGCGGAGCCCTCGTATCCGGGTAAGGAGATCTTTATCTCACGTATCTCCCGCTCCGCGGCATACCTCATCTGATCGGTGCTCACCCGTACCCCGAGGCTTCCCGTCTCCTTCATAAGCGTTTCCGCGAGCCCGAGCTCTTTTCCCAGGCTGCACAGCACGACGATGACATACCCCGGTCGGTTCTTCTTAGTCACCGTGGGCGTGATCTGCACGTCCAGGGCGCCCTCGGCGTACATACGCTCTATTAGGTAGCCGAGGACCTCCCCGGAGACATCGTCCACGCTCGTCTTCAAAACAGCTATCCTCTCTGTTTCGGGCTCGGAGGCCAGAATCATGGCCCTCAGGATGTTAGGAACTTCTCGGAGGTCATAGCCCCCCGCCCCCACCCCCAGAGCCTTGATCCTCACCGGGAAGGATGGATATCCATAGACCGGTGATAGTCCGGAGAGGATGGAGACCCCGGTGGGGGTGGCCAGCTCCCTCTTAGCCCGGGAAAACTTAAAGGGCATTCTCGTTTTTCTGAGAATCTCCGCAGTCACAGGGGGAGGGACGGGTAAGGAACCGTGGGAGGTCTTAACTTCCCC
>JALUUU010000138.1 GCA_027021185.1 archaeon
TGGGAGAAAATGCTATGAGGCTTTACAAAATCAGCCGGCTCCATGCTCCTTCTGTACAAACAGCAAGATTTTCGGCGAGAATCTTGGAAAAACCTACATTTGGGAAAATCAGAACCAGGTAAACAAGAGATGGTACAAATGCATTGATAAAGCAATTAAGTGGCCCAACGGGAAGTGGGTCCGCTATGAGATGGCGATAGACATAACTGAGATGAAGCGGTCCCAGGAAAATCTCTGGAAAGCCTATGAGAAGCTGAAAAGCGTGGATGAGATGAAAAGCAACTTAATCGCCCGGGTCAGCCATGAACTCCGGACCCCTATTACGATCACGAAAGGAGCTATAGAGATCGCCATGGATGAAGAGGATCCAGAGAAAAGGAAACTCATGCTTACAATGGCCATAGATGCTATGAACCGAGAAAACAGGATAGTCGGGGATCTCATATCCTTTGCTGAAATGGAAACGGGCGAGGCAAAAATAAGGCTAGAAAGCGTGAGCCTGAGGTCTGTTATCGGCCTGGTTATTCATGAAATGAGGCGCGGGGCTGAGAAAAAAGGAATTACCATTTCCAGCACTGCCGATGACCTTAACGTAAAAGCCGACTTCAATGCTGTGATGCATGTTTTAAGGAACCTGCTGGAAAACGCAATAAAATTCAACATTAAAGGCGGGGAGATATTTATTGAAACAGAGAAAAAGGATGGGTTCGTGGAAACATGTGTCTCCGACACAGGGATAGGAATACCCCACGACGAGCTGGACAAGATTTTTGAGCCGTTTTATCAAGTGGATAGTTCCCTCACCCGGAGATATGGAGGCACGGGGATGGGGCTGGCCATAGTCAAGGAGATAGTGGAGGCCCACGGAGGGAAAGTAATCGTTACGAGTGAAGTCGGAAGAGGGAGCAAATTCTGTTTTTCGCTACCCGTTAGCGGACCATAAGCCGAGCTCTTCAAGGTTATAGCCTCAGCCACGGTAATCCAAGACTGAGTCAGAAAGAATTAAATACCTCCTTGACGGGTATATAAATACAAGGGGGAATAACGGGTGTCCATTGGATAATGAAATAGAAATACATATCTAAGGAGAATTTTGATGTGTATGTTTTCAGCTGTTTAGTATGTCCTAGATTATGGAGGCAAAAATGAAACATGTCTCTAAAGGAGATATTCGGCCAAACTAGAATCGTGTTAATATTCGTCTTATTAGTTTCTATCCTGTTTTTATCTGGCTGCATTGGTGAAAAAACGCCCAAGCAGAAAAAAACCTATACCATCGGCATCCTCTGGATGAATCCGAGTACCGACGCGGTTAAAGGGTTCAAAGACGGTATGAGAGAGTTTGGCTACGTGGAAGGAAAGAACGTAATATATCTGTATAGAAACGCCATGGGAGACGAAGAAAAAGCCAGGATCCACGCCACAGAGCTGGTGGCCAAGAATGTGGACCTATTATTCGTGGGCAGTACCCCCTGCACTTTAATAGCGAAGGATGCTACTAAAGGAACAGACATTCCCGTCTTGTTCACTGTTGTCTCAGACCCGGTGGGATCAGGAATAGTTCAGGGTATCGAGAGCTCAGGAAACAATCTCGCCGGCATAAGCTCCATCACCGAGGGCTCGAAGAGGCTTGAACTTTTATTCGACATACTGCCCAATACCAAAAGGCTTGGGGTGATCTATAATCCGAATGATAAAAGTCCTCAGAAAACAGTTGCCCAGTTCAGAGAGGTCCTAGAAAATACAAATATAGAGCTAACAGAGGCGTATATCCAATCCCCGGAGGAGGTTGAAGGGGCAGTTAGATCCCTGATAGGTAGAGTGGACGTTATTATGGTCCCTCCTGATAGCATGGTCATGGCAAACCCTGGTCCGATAATAAAGGCGTCCTATGAACATGGAATCCCATTGGGGATGCCCAACAGGCGTGGTGTGGAGGCAGGCGGCTTGTTCGCCATCTCCTCGGACCATTATGAATTAGGGAAGAGAGTCGCGAAGATGGCCGATAGGGTCTTGAAGGGTACAAAGCCGAGGGATCTGCCCCTAGAATTTCCTTACAACTATATTATAAGCATTAATCTAAAAACCGCTGAGAAATTGAATATAACAATACCGCAGAGCGTTTTAAAAAGAGCTGATTATATTGTAGAGTAGTGGGGGGATGGATATGAGGTTGCTACATAAATTCCTGGTGATATTTATTGCCCTGGCGGTAATCCCTCTTGGCCTGTCCAACATAATAGCTATCAAGAAGAGCCAAGAGGCTCTTGAGAAAGAAATAGCTGATAAGGAACTAGGATTTGCATTGCAGGCGTCTGCAAGGGTTAACGAATTCATCTCGAACGCCGTGGCCCACCTAAAAACGGCTACCCACGTACCTGGATTTGAGAACATGAATCCTGAATTTCAGCGCCTTGTTCTCATCAATCTGATGGATTCTTACCCTCTATTCGAGGAAATGAGCGTGATTGACGAGAATGGAATGGAGATAGTGAAAGTCTCTAAATATGCCGGCATAGGAGCGAAAGACCTCCGAGATAATTCCATGGAAGACCATTATCTCACCGCAATAACAGGAAGAACATACATCGGGGAAGTGGAGATATCCGAGAAACGCCAC
The DNA here is from genome assembly GCA_027021185.1 of archaeon. Lineage (GTDB taxonomy): Archaea > Hydrothermarchaeota > Hydrothermarchaeia > Hydrothermarchaeales > JALUUU01 > JALUUU01. The sequence continues at coordinate 2,621 of JALUUU010000138.1, forward strand.
TCAGTGGTTGATATCGCTGTTCCCATAGCTCTTTATAAAGACAGGTATATCGGCGTGCTTTCTTCGAAGGTCAACCTGGACTCAATGAGCGATATGCTTTTCAACATTGACGTTGGGGATGGCGGAGTTGTTTACGTGGTTGACCCGGAGGGCAGGTTAATTATCCATCCAGATAAGAAAAAAATGGTTCTCCACGAAGACATGCGCCACCTCCCGATAGTAGAAGAGGTCCTCTCTGGGAAAACAGGCACCATCGAATTCATAGGTAACGGCGGGGAGGAGATGCTCGGGGCTTATATACCAGTAAAAATGACTGGATGGGGAGTGATAGTTCAGCAGCCCAAGCACCTGGCGTATAAACCTGTCGCCGAAATGCGTAACACCGCTTTTATGTGGATTCTAACTAGCCTGATTATCGCCATCTTCCTAGGGATTGCAGTCTCTTACGGCATAACAAAACCCATTAAAGAGCTGGTAACTGGTGCACGGGAAATCGGTAAAGGAAATCTCCGCCACAAGATAGCCTTGGGCAGCCGCGATGAGATAGGTGAACTAGCCGAATCATTCAATACCATGGCCAAGGACCTGCTTGTCCAGAGAACAGAGCTCGTGTCCAGAGAGAAAGCCCTCAAACGCTCCATTAGAGAGATAGAAACCGTTCACGAGATAGATCAGACCATAATTAAGAAGCTCGATTTATCACTGCTGCTGAAATTCATAGTGCAAAAAGCCAAGGAACTCACAGGGGCTGATGCCACTTTCTACAGCTTTGTAGAGGAAGACGAGATCCGTCACCACACCTTCCTCGGTATACGAACCAAAGAGTTCAAAAATATCAGGCTAAAAAAAGGTAAAGGCCTGGGCTGGCTGGCCATTAAAAAGAAAAAGCCCGTTGTCGTTGAGGACTTTTTCACCGATGAGCGCCTAGTGGATCCGCCCTACGAAGCTGTAAGGAAAGAGGGCCTTATCTCTATTTTAGCTGTGCCTTTTATCTCAGGCAAAGGTGAGGCATTAGGCGTGCTATACGTGGCTAACCGTAGAAAAACAGGATTCACCACTGATCAGGTAAGAACTCTTGTAACTCTGGCAGGTCAGGCCTCTGTGGCGATAGAGCATGTAAGGCTCTACGAGGAAACTAAGAGAGCATATGATGAGCTGAAAACCCTTGACGAGTTGAAAAGCAATATAATAGCAAACGTGAGCCACGAGCTGCGGACACCCATAACCATCGCCAAAGGGGCGTTAGAACTCGCGAGGGAGGAGAAAAAATATGAAAAAAGGGATGAACTCCTAAGCATGGCCCTCGAGGCTATTCGTCGGCAGAATTTCATAATAGGCAACCTAATAGAGGCGGCACGCCTTGGGAAAGTTATCGGAGAGACAAAACACTCCAGGGTCGACTTAGCGGAGGTAATAACCCATGTCAGCAATGAATTCGTTCCCATAGCCGCGAAGAACAGAATAGACATAAAGGTGGAAATCGAAAAAGAATTGCCCATTGTTTTAGGCTCCCGAAATCAGCTAATGCATGTGATACGGAATTTACTTCACAACGCTGTAAAGTTTAACAAAATCGGTGGAGAGGTGACGGTGAGGGCCAGTAAAAAAGGAAAACACGTGAAAGTATGTGTAATCGATACGGGCATAGGCATACCTGCGGATAAGCTGGAAAATATCTTTGACAGATTTTATCAAGTAGATAGCTCGAGTACGAGACGGTACGGCGGTACAGGCATGGGTCTGGCGATAGTCAAGGAAATAATCGAGTCCCATAGAGGCAGGGTATCGGTAGAAAGCGAATTAGGCACGGGGAGCAAATTCTGCTTTATTGTACGTATAGCCGAGAATTGAAAAAGCGAGAGGCTGAATACGGAAATTGTTCCATTATGTTGTCTTATTAGGGTCATAAATTGAGAAATCGCCAAGAAAACACAAGTATAATATAGAGGGTTGGGGGTTTATCAATAAAAACCGAGAAATCCTATGACGATAGCGGTTTTGAAAATGAATGCTGAATCATATCGTGAAGATTTTTTAAACTCTTTATTGGGCGCCGAGTATTATGGGGCAAAGAAGATACTAAGAAGCGCCCTTAAAGAACTGTCAGCTGAGGACGTTCTTCTGAAAGTGGTTACTCCAGCGCTAAATCTCCTCGGAGAAAAGTGGGCTGAAAAAGAAATAGCTCTGACTCAATTGTACGTCGCCAGCAGAATAACGGAGGATGCTATCAGCAAGCTCCTTCCCCTGATCAGGGAGTACCCGCCCTTAAAGTATAAAGCTGTGATTGGGACCATATCAGGGGACTATCATGCCCTTGGAAAAGACGTTGTGATCAGGTTTCTCAGGGCTGCGGGGGTGGAGGTTAAAGACCTTGGTGTAAGCGTTGAGCCCGAAGTTTTTGTTGAAAAAGCCGTGGAAGAGAAGGCAGACCTGATTTTTGTTTCGGCGCTGATGCTCCACACCGCCCTTAGGATAGCGGATATAGCCAAGATCCTCAGGAGGAAGAAACTCTCAGTGAAGCTTGTTGTGGGGGGCGCACCCTTTAATTTTGACAAAAATCTTCATAAAAAGCTGGGAGCCCATGCAATGGTTAGGAATGCCCTGGATGGAATAAACATCGTTAAAAAATTGATGGAGGGGAATGGATGAACTCCTTTGAGAGGGTCGTGGCGGCCCTTACACATAAAATACCTGATAAGGTGCCGGTGTTTCTTTTTTTCACCGTTCACGGAGCCAGAGAACTCGGAATAAGCCTAAGGGAATATTTTTCCAAGGCGGAGTACGTGGCTGATGCCCAGTTAAAGCTCGTAAAGAAGTTCGGCCATGACTGTGTGTATCCGTTTTTTTATGCGGCCAAGGAAGCCCAGGCCTTTGGATGCAGTGTTGTTTTTTACGAGGATGGTCCGCCTAACAGCGGAGATCCAGTCATAGCGTCCTACGAAGACATAGATGACCTAGATGTGCCTCGTCCTGATTCCCCCGTGCTTGAAGAGCCTCTGAAGGCCATAGAATTAGTCGCCGAAAAAGTGAAAGGAGAGATACCGATTATCTCCGCTGTCATTGCACCATTTTCCCTGCCCGTTATGCTGATGGGCTTCACTAAGTGGATAGAACTACTGCTTTTCGGGGATAAAAATACCCGGAACAAGCTCCTCAGAAAAACGAAGAAGTTTTGTGTTGCATGGGCTAACGCCCAGTTCAAGGCAGGGGCAGACGCCCTGGGATACTTCGATCCCCTGGCAACGGCGGATATAATTACCCGGGATGAGTTTTTAAGATACGACTTCAGGCTGACTAAAGACACGATTAGGAAGTTAAAAGGTCCAGTGGCATATGCCGGGGCAGGTGGCAGTTTTAACTCCATAATAGACCTCCTACCTGAAACAGGGGCGGCTGGGATCGTCGTCAGCTCAAAGGATGACTTGACAGATGTGAAAAAGAAGGTTGGAGATAGGCTCGTCGTAATGGGCAATTTGAACAACATTGAGATGGCCCGCTGGACAGTGGCGGATGCCAGGAAAGCCGTCAGAGAATGCTTGGGAAAAGGGGCGCAGGATGGTGGCTTTATCCTGTCTGACCAGCATGGGGAGATTCCTTATTACGTGGGAGACGATGTTTTGGCAGCCATCGTTGAAACCGTGGAGAAGTATGGTAGATATGAATGAAGTTGAGAAATTAAAGAAAAGAATCCAGAGGCTAGAGAAAAACAACGCCGAGTTGTTTCTCATAGTCGATGCTACAAAGAGGGTCTCCACCCTGGACAGCGGCGTGATTGTAAATGCCCTCCTCAGAGCATGCAAAGAGATTACCGGGGCCCGGAAATGTTATTTCCTGACCTCAAATTGGAAATGTTTTGAATTAGACTCAGGTGAGCTTAGAGAGGTGTCTCTGGAGGACCACCGAGAATTCTATGAAAAAGTCGTCTCCCACAGAGAAGCTGTTGTGGAGAAAGAGGGGAAGAGGGCAAAACTTGGCATCCCATTAATACTCGAGGACAAGGTTGTTGGGGTTATTCAAGCGGAAGACATTCCCTTTCCAGAGCATGCCGAGGAGTATATCTCCACTATGTCTTTTATCGCAGGCCCCGCCGCCATAGGCCTGAAAAACGTTTTTCTGCTAGACGAGCTCCGTTCCAAGGAGAATGAGCTTAAGAAATCAGCGACATTTATAAAGACGATAATCAACAGTGTCGGCGATCCTCTCCTTGTTATAGACCCAGCCACATACCGTATTGTGCTGGCCAACAAGGCAGCTATAGACCTTATTGGGGGAAAAGATCCCTCCAAGATGTCTCTTTTCTGCTATCAAATCTCCCATCAAAGAGACAGCCCGTGCAACGGCCCCGACGAGCCGTGCCCCATAAAAGAGGTCATCTCCACAAAGGCCCCGGTCAGAGTTACCCACGTACATCACGATGCCGAGGGTAACGAGCTGTACATAGACATTATCGCAACCCCTGTCTTCGATAAAAAGGGCAAAGTAGTCCAGATCATCGAGTCGATTAGAGAGATTACTGAGCTTAAAAAAGCCGAGAATGAGCTGAAGAAGTATGCCCGAGACCTTGAGCACTCTAATAAGCTCAAAGACCTCTTCACAGATATCATGCGCCACGATCTCCTTAATCCCGCTGGTGTTGTAAGGGGGGCCACAGAGCTGTTGCTCGATGAGCTGCCCGACAGAGAAGAGCTGAAGATGATTAAGAGGAGCGTTGATAAACTAATAGCCATGATAGAGAGCGCCAGCAAACTGTCAAAGCTAGAATCCGCTAAAGAGCTGGAGAAAGAGAGTATTGACGTAAAAGAAATCATTGAGAGGGTTGTTGAGGAGAATAAGTCACTCCTTGAGAAAGCAGGTCTAAAGGTTGAAAACAACGTGAAGGATGCCATTAAAATCAAGGCCAACCCCGTAATAGAGGACATATTCCTTAACTTCCTATCCAACGCCGCAAAATACGCCGCGGAAGGCGGGAAAGTTGTAATCGATGCAGTAGACGAGGGAGAGAGCGTTAAGGTAATGATTAAGGACTATGGGCCCGGGATACCTGATGAGGCTAAGAAGAATATCTTTGAGCGTTTTACGAGGCGAGATAAGGTGAGAGGGGTTAAAGGCACAGGGCTGGGCCTCGCCATAGCCAAAAGAATCGTGGACCTCCACAACGGCGAAATATGGGTGGAGGACAACCCTGAAGGGGGAAGCGTCTTTATTGTCAGGCTTCCCAAACGCTAGAGAGATGCCTCAACGAACTGGGTTGAGAGGAGAGTTGACACCATTTTGTTAGCCCCTGAAAACACGATAGCGGATACCCATACCATGACTGTGAAGTTCATGAGAGCGTTGACATGTCTCCCGCCGTCAACGATCTTAATGAGGATAGATGAGAAAAAGCTGTGGACTATGAGGATGAAAAACACTATGTAGGAGACGTACTCGAGACTCTGGGTGGAAACCGCCTCCAAGACAAGGCCCTTTATGTCCCCCTGTTCTCCGAGACTTGAATACAGAGTGCTAATAGCTTTGGCGACGCTGTAGGAGATGGCGATGGAGAATGACACGCCCGCTGTCAGCCCATAGGATATGCCTGTTAAGCTGCCTGAGACCTGGAATTTCTGCTTCCTGAGGGCCAGTATTTTTCCGAAGTTGGAACTGACTATGCCCCCCACTTTTCCAGGATCCCCTCCAAGATGCACGCTTTCAACGAATATTTTAGAGAAGACATCGATAAGGTTGCTCCCTGTCTCAGCGCTGAAGAACTGCCAGCTTTTGAGGGTGTCTATGCCGAGGTGAAGCCTCCTGTATAGGCTGACTATGTTACCTGATAATGGCCCGAAGTCGTGGGCGGTGAGGTAGTACAGAGACTCCATTATAAGGCCGCCTTTGGCGCTGGCTGACCCCCCCAGGGACCGAATAAATCCCGGGAAGTTCTCGTCTTTGCGCTTTACTTCATCCTCCTCTTTTTTGGCGATGTATCCTGCAATGAACAGGGGAGTAAAGAAAACTGCAACGTATATCTGGAAGGGGATGTTTATGAATCGCTTAATAATGTCTGTTGTTAGGGCAAAGTAGATAAGAACACCCATCAGGAGGCACAGGACAGCCGACACAACTAGGGCTCGCGTGATCTTTTTGTTTGCCTCGGTGCTGATATCCCTAGAAATCCAGATAGGGTCGTAGGGTGAGAGAGTCTTGATGAAATAGACTATGGCCAGCTCCACCATTATGAAGAAAAAAGACGCATACATGGCCAGGGTCAGCAGGTCGGCGCCTATGAGCATTGGGATGATAATCATGAAAGACATCAAAAAGGCCAGGGATAGGATTATCGCCGCATATATCTCCTTGAACATGTCTATATCGTAGAGCGCGCCCTTGTAGTGGTTAGAATAGTCGTTCATAACGATTTTCTGTTCCTTGAACAGGAACTTGTCCATCTGCTCGCCGCTGTCAATGGAGTACCCGAACCTGTCCAGGAAATCCGCGAAGCTTCTGCTGGGGGTGCGCCTCGACAGGAACCTCACTGCCTGGGCAAGGCTTTGATTCCACTCGGCCACGAGTATGTAGATCTTATATATTTCCTTGGCCAGGTATTTGAGCTCCTCCTTCTCTGAGAGAAGCTTCAGCAACCATTTTCTGTCAACGTCCGAGATGGATAGCACGCCGAAGGCGGTGATAAAAAAGTGGCTCCTGGACTCGATGTCGCGCTTTCTGTTATCAAGCTGTATATGGGGATAAATGAGGGAGTAGAGGATACCCAGTACAGGGAGGAAAAGCGGTACGAATCTTATCATTCCCGCCTTACCGAATTTTGTAAGAATAATGAAGATGACTATTCCTGCCAGCGTCGAGAGGCCCACTGAGGGCAGGACTATCCGTATGAGATACCGTCTCGGGGTTAGATGTATTTTCTGCAGAGTTTCCAGCATTGCCGAACCTCATATCTGGAAGGGTATGCCGTCAAGGCCTTTAGAGTAGAAATTCCGTATAACCTCGTTCACTTTGTGATAGTCAAAGATTTCATTACGGATCATTCCGTCGATTATCCTAGCCCTGAGGGAAAGCTCCTCGTAAATCTCTCTGGGATCGTCGTATCCCGCGGTCTCGGCGATCTTAGTCTCCAGAACATAGCTGTTGTTGAGGCCTCTAAAGATATGCCTGTCATTCACGTAATCCATCTCAAAAACCCTCCTGGTGGCCACACCGTTAAGCTCCTCCAGGTAGCCTTCGATCTCCTCAATAGATGTCACCCTCCTGAGGAACTTGCCTTTCCTGTATACGGCCTGCTGTATCAAGACCACCGGAAGGTTGTCTATGAAGGTTATGGGGACGTTTATAGGATGGCCGGTGAACCTCTGGATCATTTTTTTCACCGAGGCGGCGTGGAAGGTGGAAATCACTGGATGCCCTGTCTGCATCGCC
>JALUUU010000139.1 GCA_027021185.1 archaeon
AAGCTTTGAGGGAGATGCACCGCGTGCTTAAGCCGGGAGGAAGATTCCTCCTGATCGAACCGCTCAGAAATCTCAGGGGGCTGTTTCTCTTCACACCCTTCGGATTCTGGAAGCTGCTGAGCAGGCAGGAATGGGAAAAGCTGCTACAGGAGCAGGAGTTTGTTGTAGTGGGTTACCACCATCGCCACGGCATGGGCTTTTTTGTTTGTGAGAAACTTTAAAACTCCGGCTTCAGGAGGTTAATTGGATTAGCTTATCACAGAACACTTTTATAGACAGTTCAGCTTTTGCACAGGGTGGATAAGTTGTAGTTAAAGAATAAAATGAGAAGAACTGCTTGGTGATAGGATTCATCCTGTTTGTGGTGCAAGGAAAAAAAGAGTGATTTAAATATATTTTCCAATTTTTATTTTAAAAAATGTTCAGTCTCTATTCAAAATAATGTCAACCATGGTCTTCCTACCCTGACAAAACAATTTCTTGACTCTTTCTCTGTACTCTTCTGGAGTGACGTGTTCTCGATGCGTACCGATTACAATTTTAATGTCGGGAAAAGTCTCTTCCAGTGCTCTCTTGTATTTTTCCTTAAACGGACACAGTGCCTTAATGCAGTATGTGAAATGTATGACATCCACTCGAAATTCAGTCAACCCTCTAATCCTCTGCAATAATTTATCAGGGCCAGTGAGGGTTGGACACCCGGGGCAATTGATAATACCGACTAAATCCAGTGGTTTATCCTGTGGGTAGTCTGCAAAAGTCCCTCTCCGTTTTCGAAAATCTGCCAGACAACTTGCCGATGAACACCCCAAATCCTGGGTTGCATTGGAGCATGTTAATATGCCAATTCTTACCATGATATCATTCTCCCTATCATCTTTTCAAGCTTCTTAACAACAAAGCCCGTTAAGTGTAGTATGTCTGACTACTCCTCAATGGCCCCTCCTAACTCCCGAAGATGCTTGCGAAATGTGTAGGAAGGATCAGTGGCACGCCTTGCAAGGTATTCGTTAAACTTTAGTTGATCACGAAGCTTCTTTCCAGCCTTTATCGCCTCGGCTTGTTGTCGCTCTCTTTGCCAGATACTGTGGGCTGTAGAGAGAACTTCTTTGGCATGATCCTTCGGAACGAAGAGGACACCATCATCATCAGCAAAAACCAGATCTTCCTTACTTACCTTGAAATTACCGAAATAGGCTGAGTTGAGTGCATCTGAATCACGTGGGTCCAGTCGTTGGGGACCTGCCGGATATGTGCCATAGCTGAAGATGGGAAAGCCAATCTGGAGGAGTTCTGCGGTATCACGATGGCAACCCCAGACTACTATCCCAGCCAATCCACATGCTTGAGCTTCCAGGGCTGTTAGATCTCCGATACAACCTTCATCCATTCTTCCGCCATTATCTATAACGAGAACATCTCCTTGCTCTGCAGCCCCCATCGCCTCCAGGAAGATGTCCACGCTCCCATAGTGTCGCACCGGTAGCACTCGACCAGCAATACGACTCCCGGAGAACAACGGACGAATGCCGGGAGGGGCGAGACGAAGAGGGAGCTTCAGTCGCAGACAGGAATCGGCAATGAGGGGAGTTGAGAGTTCGGAGAATGCATCACTCAGATCTTCCATTTTTACATTTCACCTCCTTTAACTAAATCCAGAAGATTTTGATACTTAATAAATCTGTCGTTATTTTTTACGATTAGCCCTGTTTTCCTCAATAGGGCCCATTTTATCATCTTGGACAAATTGTTTTAAACATCATCCAATTAGTGTGCTTTTTCTTTTTAATCTTAGATCAGATTGCCAAGCCTTTTTACCATACCTCCTTTAAGTCTGAGGGATCGAAGATGTATCGGAGGGAGAATTGCATCTCTATGAAGTACAGTATCTTGACTTCGACGAGGGATTTTTTCTGAGTTTTCATATCCTTTATCTATTGTCCTTAAATTCTTGCCGGTCACTTTTACTATGATAATAATATACGAGCGGATACTAAGGAGGAGAGGTTGCCGGAATTGGAGGGGTGGAGATTTTGGGGAGGCACGGGCTACTCCGCTTTCCAATGGTGAAGGAGGTGTTCAGGGGGAAGGGCTACGGCCAAGAGCTCGTATGGAGCTTGGCTTAAGTACCAATTCAGCTGGAGGATAAAAATTTTATATACTTGCCGGAATTTAACGAGAGATGACAATAGACTTTTCAGAT
>JALUUU010000140.1 GCA_027021185.1 archaeon
GTGCCTGTCCATCACCTCCCTGAACTTCTCCGCCGCCTCCTCCAGGGCCCTTGACCAGCTCACCCTTACCAGCTCTCCGTCCTCCCTGATCATGGGGTGGAGGAGCCTGCCCCGGTGCAGGGACTCGGGTATGGTGGCCCCTAGGAGGCACAGCCTGCCCCTGTTCACCGGAGACTCAGGGTCGCCGCGCACCCCTGTGACCCTGCCTTTCTCTGTCTTCACCAGCATCCTGCACCCCGTGCCGCAGTAGGGGCAGGTGGTCCCGTGCTCCTCAGCCAAGGTACACCACCTCCATCCTCACCCGGCCGCTGGGGGTGAGACCCGCTGGCAGGGGCTTGGGCTTCGCCTCTGCCGCAGGGTGCCTGAGGAGAGAGTAGGACAGGTATATGGCCGTGAGGGCCAGGGCGACGTAGACGACGAAGCCCGTGGCGTAGCCCTTCATCCCAAGGGCGTCCACGAAGAAGCCCAGGGTCGGCGGCAGAACGAAGCCGCCGAAGGCCCCTAAACCCCCGACCCATCCAGACGCTCCCCCCACGGCCTCGGGGACGTACCTGGGGACGAGCTTGAAGACCGCGGCGTTGGCGGTGCCCATGCCCACCCCTATGAGCACCTCCCCCAGGAGGGCAGGGTAAAAGCTCTCTGCGAGGATCAGGGAGACCGCCCCTGCCAGGATCAGGCCGAAGCTCGCCATGGCGGTCTTCTCCCCGCCGAACCTGTCGCTCAGGTGGCCGCCGTAAATCCTCACGAAGGACGCCAGGAGGGCGAAGCCCACGGCAGTCAGAATCCCAGCCTCCCTGGCCTCGAGGCCGTGATAGGAGATCCAGTACGTGGGGAGCCAGGCTATCAGAGCGAGGAAGCCGCCGAATGAGGTGAAGTAAAGGGCCACTAGGACCCATGTCCTGCTTATCCTGGCAGAGATCTTCAGGGCCTCCACGGTGTTGCCCGTGGGGAAAAGCTCCTGGCCCCGGATCCTGGCGATGCTCTCAGCCTTTTTCTCAGAGATCCCCTTCTTCACCAGCTGGAAGAAGTAGGCGTCCCTGGCTATGAGGGCGTAGAGGATGGTGCCCAGCAGGAGAAACAGGAGCCAGGCCGAGTAGGCTCCCGTGAGACCCAGGGCGACGAGGGCGAAGGGCAGCAGGAGGGTGAAGAAGCCCGGGGCCGTGTTTCCAAGGCCGGCGTAAACCGCCAGGGCCCAGCCCTGCCTGCTCTGGGGGAACCAGTAGGCTGTCTGGGGGATGCCCACAGAGAAGGTGGCCACGCCGCAGCCGCTGAGCATGCCGAAGAGGAGTATGAGGGGGTACATCTCCCGGGTGAGGCCCTCCGGATAATATAAATAAAGGAGGGCGGTGAGGCCGGCCATGCCGGCGACGCTGAGGCCCAGGAGCAGGAGGAAGGGCTTCCTGCCCCCCTCCTTGTCAACCCATGCCCCGAAGGGTATCCTGAGGAGGGAGCCCGAGAGCTGTGGGGCCGCTACCAGGAGGCCCAGCATCACCCCTGATAGCTCCATGACCTCCTTGAAGTTCTTGGCCGCGGGGCCGTAGAGCGCCACCGCCGCGAAGCCCACGAAGAAGCCCAGGGTGGCGGCAGCCAAACCCGTCCTCGGATCCCCCTTCATGCTCAGGTCGTCTTTCCCCATGTCCTTCCCCTCGCTACGGCATCTTCTCCCTGGTACGGATGGTGTAGCCCTCTTCTACAGGGAGGACGAAGATCTTGCCGTCTCCGTAGTTCCCTGTGTAGGCGTGTCTGTGGATGGTCTCCACTGCTTTCCTCCAGTCCTTATCTTCGACCACCAGGAGGAGCATGAGCTTGGCGAGCTCGTCGTATACGGCGCTGCCCACCTGTATCCCCCGCTGCTTCCCCCTGCCCAGGACGTCCACCTTGGTGAGGGCGTAAAAACCGGCATCTTCCAGCCCCCTCACCACGTCTAGCTCTCTCTCAGGCCTTATTATGGCCGTGATCATCTTCATCTGACGGCCTCCTCCCCCTTTTCTCCGGTGCTGATCCTCCAGGCGTCCCTGACATCGAGGACGAAGATCTTGCCGTCTCCGTAGTTCCCGGTGCTGTTGGCCCCCCGGATGGCCTCCACCACAGCCTCTTTCTCATGGTCCTCCACGACGATGGAGAAAAGCTGCTTGGGGAGATACTGCATGAGGACGTCGTCCTCACCCTTCGAGGGCTGGTAGCGGAGACCCCGCTGCC
>JALUUU010000141.1 GCA_027021185.1 archaeon
GCCGTTGGTTATTGGGAACCCTCTGATGTCCTGGGAGTAATGGCCGAGGTAGTTGTTGAATGTCACTTTCTCTGATTCGTTGGGATAAACATAGCCGCAGAGCTCGTTGTTCTTAAGTCCATACTCGAGAAAGGAACCAAAGGCGTGGTACTTTTCCTCGTATCCCTCATACAAAAGCAGGTCCCTGCCCCCGGTGTAAAAATCGTTAAGAAGAAATATTCTGCCATTCGACTTCGCTTTCGACCTCCTCAAACCAACCACCCATTTCCGCTATAGGAATTTGCCCTTATATAATCCTTTCGTCTTAGATACGGATTCTATGGTTAGTTTTAGCTGTTTTAGCCTTGCCTTCGAGATACTTTTCCTGAATATACCATTCAGAGTATCCGCAGTCCATACAGGCGTATATTTCGAACTCTTTTGAGTTAGAAAGCGCTTTGATGAGGGAATACTTGGCGTCTTTCATAAAAGTGCTGGGAAAAACCTCCTGATGGCCCCGTTCTATGTGGTCGCTACCGCACCTAGGACATATTTTTGTTGCTTTCATCTCTTACCCCTACACGACAAAGGGCTTTTTCCTATGTGTGTAAAGCAGTGGATATATAAACGTTATTTTTCAGATCTCGAAACATCCGCACCCTTTTCCCATAAGATTTCCTTTCCCCGCGTTATTTTGACGATTCTGTGATAAGGTATCCTCTTCTCCCCTTCCTTCCCCCTAATCACCATGAATGACTTCTCCAGAGATACAACATTCTCGGCTCTTATTGTAACAATGTCTCCAGGGGCGCCTCGATGTATATAAGTCAGCAGGACCCCTTCCATAGACTTGCCTGGATGCCATTTAAGCTCGTTTATAATATTCCTTGCCATGGTAAAACATTAAATAACCCATAATTAAAGGTAGTATCGATGAAGAACGCTAAAGTCAAAGATTACATGTCTTCAAGCGTTATAACCGTCCGGCCAGATCAGAGGATTAAGGACGTCCTCAAGATCATGTGGGAAACAAACCACGACGGCTTCCCGGTGGTGGACGGGGACAACTTGGTGGGGATAATAACCAGTAGAGACATCCTCATGGGCCTAGATGCCACCGAGGTTAGGGAGGTAATGTCAAAAGAAGTCATGGTCACATTCCCCGAGACCAACCTCGTGGATGCCGCACGGGTGATGTTCAGGAAGGGGTTTTCCAGGCTTCCGGTGGTGGACGAGAACAAAAGGTTGGTGGGGATCATCACCAATACCGACGTCATCCGATCCCACATAGAGCGCGTAACCCCCGGTAAGGTGAAGAAACTCACCGAATCTCTGGAGAAGCTCTACGACATAGAAACCTGGGTGGAGCGGGTTAAGGTGGATATAGATAAACTTCTTCCCACTCAAAACAGGATCCATCCCGATGAGTACCAGGGCAGAGAGTACGAGCTTAAACGCGGCCTCGCGGAGCCCATAATAGTGATAAAAGCAGGGGAAAGGCACATCCTGGTGGACGGCCACCACCGTGCCTTAGCGGCGACCAAGCTGAGGATGAAGAGAATCGAGGCCTACGTCATACACTTAAGCAAAGACATAGAGCTCGGCCTGGAGAAGACCGCAAAGGCCATGGGCCTGCGCTCCATCAGGGACATAAAGGTCGTCGAGGACAGCGAGCGCGGGATAGCTGAGATCATTCGGAGCTTCTAGACGAATCTCCAGGTGGTTCTGTCCCCTTTGTCTTCCAGAGTGATTCCCAGGTTGGAAAGCTCCTCTCTGATTTTATCGGCTTCACCGTATTCCCGCCTGCCCCTCAAATCCGCCCTAAGGGCTATAATAGCTTCGAGCACTTCCTCTGCCGATGCCTCCTTGCCCATTTCCACGCCGTAGCGGGAGGCCAGGGATAATAGTCTATCTTTCACTTTATCCAGAGACACCTCCTCCTCTGGCTCCATCAGCGGCAGCCCCAAGATTTCTCCCGCTTCCTCGAAAAACTCTAAAGCCTTCTTCGCCTCTCCAACTCCAGCGTCATTGAGATCCACACGCTGGACCTCCCTGGCTAATGTGAAAAGACTCGCCAGGGCTCTGGGGGTGCTGAGGTCGTCCTCCATGGCTTCGAAGAACTCCTCCTTGGCCTTCTCCACCGCCGCCTCCAGGAGGCGCCTCTCTTCCTCCATCTCAACCCCCTCCCCTTCTCCATGCTCCTGGATCCATGCCCTGAGGCGCGCAGCTGCATTCGCAAGTCTCCTGTAGCTTCGTTGGGCTTTTTCCAGGGCATCATATGTGAAGTCGATGGGGCTCCTGTAGTGGGCCTTAAGCACCAGGAGACGGAAGGCCTCCGGGGGATACTTTTTCAAAACTTCCCGGACGGTGATGAAGTTCCCGAGGGACTTCGACATTTTCTCGCCGCCAACCATGAGAAATCCCGTGTGAAGCCAGTACCTGACGAAGACCTTCTCTGTTACGCACTCCACCTGCATGATCTCGTTCTCATGATGGGGAAATATGAGGTCCCTGGCGCCCCCGTGGATGTCAAGGGTCTCCCCCAGGTATTTAGTGGACATAGCACTGCACTCTATGTGCCATCCGGGCCTGCCTCGTCCCCAGGGACTGTCCCACGCTACATCCTTCTCCCCTTCTTTAGCTCTCTTCCACAGCGCAAAGTCCATGGGATGTCGCTTGCTCTTGTCCACCTCGACCCTCGCCCCTGCGATCATGTCCTCTAGGCTCTGCCTCGACAGCTTGCCGTAGTCCTTCACCTTTTCAACGCTGAAGTAAACACTACCCCGGGAAACATAGGCATAGCCCTTCTCCACAAGCTTCTCCACTAGGCGTATTATGTCTTCGATGTGATCTGTAACCCGGGGATAGAAGTCCGCCCGCACCAGGCCAAGAGCCGCCATGTCCTCGTGGAATATTCTCTCAAAATCATCCGCCAGCTCTCTAGGGTCCTTACCAAGCTCCTTGGCCCTGGCGATTATCTTGTCGTCTACGTTGGTGATATTCACCACGTAGGTTACCTTGTAGCCTTTCCAGCGTAGGTACCTGACCAGGACGTCGAAGGCTATGTATGTTCTGGCGTGCCCTATGTGGGGGTAGTCATAAACCGTTGGCCCGCATACGTATATCCCTACCTTTCCCTCTTCCAGAGGAACGAACTCCTCTTTTCTTCTGGTGAGGGTATTGTAGAGAAGCATATTCACCCCTTTGCACCTGTTTTCAATAAAAAAGTTGGCATAGGTATTTAGAGCCCCGGGCAGGATAATTAATTAGGAATGATAACTATCAAGCTATACGCAAACCTGAGGGAGGCGGCGGGTAAAGAGGTGACTATAGCAGGGGAGGGGACATTGGGCGAGGTCCTCGAGAAACTTTTTCAGAAACACCCTTCTCTTCGTGAAACCGTCATGGAGGGCGAGGAACTGAGGGAGCACTTCAACATACTCCTCAACGGCCGGAACGTCAAGTATCTCAAGGGCCTGGATACCTGGGTTAAAGACGGCGATGAGATCGCCATCTTCCCCCCTGTGGCAGGGGGAGAAACAGGGCGTAAAACAATTAAGGTGAGGGGAGTTCCCAGGTGGGCCGTAGAGGAGTATCTAAGAGAGCTTGGAGCCATACCAGAGAAGGGTGTTTATCGCTGTATTGAGGACGGCTGGTCAGCTGAACTAATGCCGGGGGAGTCCGCGGAAATACGGGTAGAGCTGACAGGGCCGGCGGACAGAGTAGAAAGAATAAAGAGAAAGCTGAGGCTTAAGTGCCTGCGGGCGGGAGGATAGGGGATCAGGTAATCCCCAGCTCTCGAAGCTTTTCCTTGGTTACCACACCTTTTTCCCAGCCCCTAAGCTTATAGTACTCCTCCAGCATAGGCTTAAGCTTAACCACCTGCCCCTTGCTGGGTCCCTTAGCCACGGGCGTGGATAGAAACCTGTCCGGGAGGGTGTCGTCTTTTTCATCATAGCCCAGGAGGTTCAAGAAATATCTTTCCAGGCAGTATATCCTCTCCCCAATTCTCATGAACCCCTCCTCGTCCACATCCATACCCGTGTAGGACGACAGCAAAGCAGCGTACTCTCCGGGACCAATAGCAAAGGCTGAGAACTTGCACATATCCAGGGAGTCTGTGGCGGCGTGAAGGTCCTGGAAGATCTTGACCAGCTCTGCCTTACCCTCCTCGGTGTAGGGATCTGTTGGAGAAGGCACTCCAAGGGTCTCGCTGGCTGGGGTGTAGGCCCTCAGATGGCACGCCCCGCGGTTGGATGTCGCGTAACCCAGGCCAAGGCCCTTCATTCCTCTAGGGTCGTAGGCTGGGATTCCCTGGCCCTTCACTGACATGGCAATGCTGGTGTCGCCGAAGACCTCGGCAGCCTTAAACGCACCCTCGGCCAAGGTCGCCCCCAAGCCTTCCCTGTAAGCTATCTCCCTCAGGAGTTTCACCATTCTGGCGGCGTCCCCCCATTTTATTCCGTCCTTCACCAGGCCAGCCTGGGTGGCCTCCATGGCGGTGGCTATGGCCACCCCCGTCTCGATAGTGTCTATTCCGTATTTGTTAGCCAGGAGATTCAGGTATGTTATGGCTTTCAGGTCTCCAAGGCCGCACATAGCTCCGAGAGCCCAGTCTGATTCGTACTCAGGGCCCTCAGTCATGCCCCTGAACCTGCCGTTTTTTATCTCCGCGAACCTCTTACATCCCACTGCGCAGGCGTCGCATGTAGGGCGACCTGTCAGCAGGGTATCCGCTAAGGTTTCGCCGCTTATATCCTCGGCGTGTTCAAACTGCACTTCCTGGGCGTTCCTGACGGGCAGAGCTCCCTGGGCGTTTATGAGGTTCATGAGTACAGCGGTACCATAAACAGAAAGACCGCCCTTTCCAGGGCCAGTTATCTGGCTCTCCACGATGAGCTTCATGGTCCGCTCACGGGCCTCTTTGAAGGCCTTGGCATCTCTAGGCTCGGGCCTGTTTTTGCTGCTTCCTTTAATTACCACAGCCTTAAGGTTCTTCGACCCCATCACCGCCCCAGCGCCTCCGCGGCCAGCGGCTCTCCCTGTATCGCCGATTATGCACGCGTAATGAACCAAGTTTTCGCCAGCCTGCCCTATGGCAAGAACTTTCGAATCTTCCCCGTGCTTTACCTTAAGGGATAATGTGGCCTCGTGGGTGTCCCCACCCCACAGGGCTGAGGCATCCCGCAGCTCAACTTTTCCGCCCTCCACCAGGGCATACACGGGTTTATCGGCTTTGCCCTTGAACAGTAGTCCGTCAAAGCCCGCCCATTTCAAAGCAGCCCCTGTGTAGCCTCCTACGTGGGAATCAATTATTCCCCCAGTCAAGGGCGACTTTGTAACCGCTGCGAGCCTGCCGCTCATAGGCGTCCGCGTCCCAGTGAGAGGACCCACCAGAAGCGCGAGGAGATTATCCTCCGAAAAAGGGTCGTGTTTAACCCCGTTGTCCAGCACGTATTTGACTCCTAGGCCTCGGCCTCCGAGATATTTCTCCGCGAGGCCCTCCTCAATCTCTGAGTACTCGACATCCCCTCCACTAAGGTCTACTCTAGCGATTTTATTCGCATACCCCCCATACAAAATTCTCACCTCCCTAAGCATAATATTACTCTTGGACATTATAAAAAGCTTTTGAGCCTCCTTAACGGCATATGCTGGCAAATAAGGCAGCATCCTTTTAGGATGAGACGTGAACACAGTGCAATAGAGATAAATCACCCTTGTTTCGGCTTTAAAAAACCCGCAGGATTGGTTTTTTTTCAGCATTGTTTTAAAAACAGGAAAGGACCCGGGCAGTGAGGCCGGGGCCGGGATTTGAACCCAGGTAAACCGGTCTGCAGCCGGTCACATAGCCACTCTGTCACCCCGGCTTATTTTTAACTATTAATTCTATCTAAACTAACTATAGAAAGATTTAATAGTTAATCCATCGAGGTATTCTTCAGGAGTGGACGAGCATGGGTGTTGAAGAGGAACTTGATAAAGTCGCTGAATACCTGTCTATATGCCTAGGCGGGGACGATAAAGCCGTTAGGGAACTTGAATTCATAGGCGTCAGCCCGGACGATATAAGTGAGGAGGCCAAGAAAAAAATCGACGAGGCCATAGCCGTCCTGAGGGACAAGGAAAAAACCCCATTGGATAGGATCTCCACGGTTTCTGACATGGTGAAAGAACTCAAGGGAGCAGTTCCCAAGGAGGTCGGAAAATACATCTTAAATTCAGTGGGCAACCGTCTTAATGAGATTAGAGACGACATCAACCTGGAAGAAGGTAGGGCTGGCTCCCTGGTGGGTGACAAGTCCTGGCGCAGGGGAGTTTTAACTCATCCCTCAATTCCCTACAGCCTGGACATGTTTCTCACAGATGACCGCAGAGTATTGCTGGAGCTCAAAAAACTCGGCATTTCCGAGGTACCTGCTGTTGTTAAAGAGGCTGCGAAAAAAGCTAAGAGCATAATGAAGGATGAGAGCATGAGCCCCGGCGAGAGGGCGATCAAGGCAGCGGATGTCCTCATGGAGCCCTTGTTGCCGACATACACGGGGGACAGATCTCGCAAGGATATCCAGGAGCTGTCTCCGGCTGTAAAAGGGGTTATCTGGCAGATAGCTAACGAGCTGACCTCTGGGGCCTAAAAAGGTCCCCTTATCCTAACCTTTAGTTATTAAAATATTTTACATCGTTACAGGTTTTAATCTTCTATGCAGTTGATTTTGTCTCGGGTGGGTATATGGGAGAAAAAAAAGGCAGGAAATCTATTTCCGACTTAAAAAAAGAGCTAAAAGAAAAAAATAAGCAAATAGAAGAGTATATGACGAGAATAAAATACCTTCAGGCGGATTTTGATAACTTAGAAAAACGGGTGGCGAAGGAAAAAGAGGAAATCAAAAAAATAGCAAAAGAGGACCTAATCCTTAAGCTCATCGACGTATACGAAAACCTGGAGAGAGCCGTTAAGGACGGCCATCGAACGAGGAAGAAAGACCTTCTGAAGGGGCTAGAGATGACTTACAGACAGCTCAGGGATATCCTGAAGGATGAGGGTCTTGAGGAGATAAAGGCTGTGGGTGAAAAATTCGACCCTTTCCTCCATGAGGCTGTTTTAAGAGAGAACAGAAAAGACTGTGAGGCGGGAGTTATCCTGGAGGAGTACCAAAGAGGGTACAAGCTGAATGATAGGGTAATTCGTTACTCAAAGGTTAAAGTTGCTGAGAGGTGATTGTATGGAGAAAATCATAGGAATAGACTTGGGCACGAGTAATTCAGCCGCAGCCGTGCTCATGGGAGGGCGGCCTACCATAATACCAAGTGCAGAGGGGACGACCCTCGGTGGAAAAGCCTTCCCCTCGGTTGTGGCTTTCACAAAAGATGGGCAGCGCCTGGTTGGTGAGCCTGCCAGGAGACAGGCAGTTACCAACCCAGAGGGCACGGTCATGGGGGCGAAGAGAAAGATGGGCACCACCCACAAGTACAAGATCTACGGCAAGGAATACACCCCCCAGGACATCTCAGCATTCATCCTTCAGAAAATAAAGCAGGATGCTGAGGCCTTCATAGGCGAGCCGGTGAAGAAGGCAGTGATAACTGTTCCTGCGTACTTCAACGACAATCAGAGACAGGCCACCAAGGACGCTGGGGAAATCGCTGGTCTTGAGGTCGTCCGCATAATAAACGAGCCTACCGCGGCTTCTCTGGCCTATGGCCTTGACAAGAAAGGTGACCAGAAGATCCTGGTCTTCGATTTTGGGGGAGGCACTCTGGACGTAACAATAATGGAGCTGGGAGGAGGGGTCTTCGAGGTTCTTTCAACCTCTGGCGACACCCAGCTCGGCGGCAGGGACATGGACAAGGCGCTGGTGGACTACATAGTTAAGGAGTTCAAGAAAGACACAGGGATAGACATCTCCCAGGACAAGACCGCCATGCAGCGCCTCGTCGAGGCGGCGGAGAAAGCCAAGATAGAGCTCTCCACAACCCTTGAAACAAGCATTAATCTCCCCTACATAACTGCTGACAGCTCTGGCCCAAAACACCTTGACATGAAGATAACCAGAGCAACTCTGGAGAAGCTGGTTCAGCCGATCATCGAGAAAACCGCTGATCCCATGCGTCAGGCCCTGGCGGATGCAGAGTTGCAGCCAGGGGACATAGACAGGATAATCCTGGTGGGCGGCCCCACAAGAATGCCGGCCGTCAGGGAGTTTGTTAAGAGGTTTATCGGAAAAGAGCCGGAGAGGGGCATCGATCCCATGGAATGTGTTGCCATGGGGGCGGCGATCCAGGGAGGAGTCCTCGCCGGTGAGGTGAAAGACATTCTGCTCCTGGATGTCACACCACTGTCCCTCGGAATCGAGACCCTAGGAGGGGTCTTCACCAAGCTGATAGAGCGCAACACAACCATCCCAACAAGAAAGTCTCAAGTCTTCACCACCGCCGCCGACAACCAGACCAGCGTCGAGATCCACGTGCTTCAGGGAGAGCGCTCCATGGCGGCAGATAACATAAGCCTGGGAAGATTCACCCTCGTTGGAATACCGCCGGCGCCGAGGGGGGTGCCCCAGATAGAGGTGACCTTCGATATCGACGCCAACGGCATCTTAAACGTTTCCGCTAAAGACCTTGGCACCGGTAAGGAGCAGAAGATGGTGATAACCGCTCCTCAGAAGCTTTCAAAGGAGGAAATAGATAAAAAAGTCAAAGAGGCCGAGAAGTTTGCTGAGGAGGATAAGAAGAGGCGGGAGAAGGCGGAGCTGTTGAACCAGGCAGACAGCCTGATATACACCGCTGAGAAATCTCTAAAGGACCTAGGCGATAAGATAACCAAGGAGCAGAAAGAAAAAGTTGAAAAGGCAGTTAAAGAGCTGAAGGACGTCCTTAAAGAAGATGACATAGCAAAGATAAAACAGAAAGTCGAGGAACTCACTAAGGCAATGCATGAGATCACCACGGTTATGTATCAGCAAGCTGCTCAGCAGGCCCAGTCCCAGGCCCAGACAGAGGCCAAAGAACAGGGACAGAGCCAGGGGAGCAATCAAGATCAAAAAGAGAGCAAGGGAAAAGAGAAAGTCGTGGATGCGGAGTACGAGGACGTGGATGAGGAGAAAAAGTAGATGAAGAGGGACTACTACGAGGTCCTCGGTGTAAGCAAAAATGCATCAAAAGGCGAGATAAAGAAGGCTTATCGCCGCTTGGCGATGCAGTATCACCCGGACAGGAACAAGTCGCCTGATGCCGAGGAGAAATTCAAAGAGATTTCAGAGGCCTATGGCGTCCTCATCGATGACGAAAAACGCAGGCAGTACGACATGTTCGGCCATGCAGGAATAGACGGCCGCTACACCAGGGAGGACATCTTCAGGGGCATTAATTTTGAGGACATATTCGGCGACTTGGGCTTCGACTTCATGAACCTCGGCAGCATCTTCCAGAACTTCTTCGGTGGAGGTGGGGCGAGAGCCAGGAGGGGCCCCTCCAGGGGCGCTGATTTGAGGTTCGACATGGAGATAACCCTTGAGGAGGCCGCAAAGGGAACAGAGAAGAAGATAAAATATCCCAGGCTGGAGAAATGCGATGTCTGCGACGGAACCGGTGCTAAGCCCGGCACATCTATGATCACGTGTAGCACTTGCAACGGAAGGGGACAGGTTGGATTCACCAAGCGCACACCCTTCGGCCAGTTCACGAGCGTTTCCACCTGCAGTCGCTGTGGCGGGGAGGGGCAGATAGTTGAGACCCCTTGCTCCAACTGCCGTGGCTCGGGAAAAGTTAAGGCAACCAAGCAGCTTATAGTAAAAGTCCCGCCAGGGGTGGATACGGGCTCAAGATTAAGGCTT
>JALUUU010000142.1 GCA_027021185.1 archaeon
TCTGTCCACAATGTATCCCTTAGCGATCCCATCCAGGGTTATCTGCGTTTCCTTTTTAGTGAAGTATATCATCCCCTCCCCCACTGCTATGTTGCGATAGTCAATGAGGGCTAGCTTTTCCTTTATATCCTCTGAAGAGGGAGGCCTGCCTGTGCTGAAGGCTTTTCTATACAGGTCCAGCAACGGGGCTATTGTTACGTCAAAGGCTCCCTCAGACACCCTGGAGTAGTAGAGAGCTCTGCGCAAGACCTCAACCAGCTCTGGAGCAGGGTTAATGAGGACCCCGGAGGTGTTTAGGCGGCTGACCTGAGAAGTTGCATCATACCTGCTGAGGAGCATGATTACCCTATCCATCTCTCTGTAAGCCTCGGCGATAGCGCTAAGAGCCTTTTCCCGGTCTCTGTCCATAACCGATATTGTCACGTACGTGCCCATCATTATCCTCGTCTTCCTTGTTTCAAGGGGCTGTCTGGCATAGCTTGTGACAGAGGACCCTATGCCCATGGCTAGCAATAGCTTTAGAAAATTCCTCCTGCTAATCTCCATGGCTTTTCCTCCTTTTTCTTATGAGCGCCGGGCAGCGCTTCTCATCATAGTAATTCATCTCGCATTCACCGCATCGGAAGCATTCCCTGTTGTTAACTCTTCCCCGGCCGTCAACTTCGATAAACTGCCACGGACAGTCCCTCTCACAGATTCTGCATTTACCGCAGAGGGAGTGCCTCTTTATCTTAAAAATCTGGAAGTGGGAGATGAGGCCCATGAAAGCGCCAAGGGGGCAGATGTACTTGCAGAAGAATCTATTGTTAATGGCAGAGATTAATAAAAGAGCCACAGCATATGCCACGAAAACCCAGTACCTTTTCTGGACATAGAAGGTGGTTTTAAAAGGCTCCACCTCTGCAAGCTTAAGAGCTATACTTCCTCCAGCGAGGGCAGCGACCCCGAGTCCCACGAGGATTATGTATTTAAGGTACAGGAGCCTGTCGTGGATCTTTCTGGGGATCTCTTTCTTATACGGCACAGCTTTGTAAATAAATTCTATTAGGCTCCCGTAGGGGCAGATCTCGCCGCAGAACACCCTGCCAGACATAACTGCCGCTATTGTGAGGAAGACGAACAAGCCGAAGATCAAGGGATCGCTTAGGTACAGGCTCCAGCTGAGTCCTTTCTGAATCAGGGGGTTAAGGAGGTGGGTAATGGAAGGCAGATTCGGATTTATGAACCCGAGGTATGCAAGGGAGATAAGCATAACGAAGTACCTGCTTCTCCGGGCGAGGTCTCTCCTTTTAACGAAAAACGTCCTGTTGGCAAAGGAGAAAATGACGAAGGTGAGGACGCCCGCACCCACGAGGAAAGGCAGGAGATTCTGTATCCATATATCAACCCAGGGCTCCCGTGTTGGAGCTTTACTGATCAGATACTTCTCAGGGAGTTTATAATCCTTTGAGAAACTCTTGCCTTCTGTGAGATAGGTGAGGGTGAAGGGTTTGGTTGGGTCGAATTTGCTGCTCTTTATGGCGAAGACCACCCTCTCCTTGAAGTATGGCACTCCCTTGGGCGGAGAATATATATTCATGTAGTCTCTGTCGGTGAATATGAAGGTTTCAAAGCCTTGCTCTATCTGGATTCTGTCGAATATGCCTCCTCTGGCATAGGCTTTGCCTTTGAATGAGCCCCTGCCGCGGCCCATTACCAGGATTAGATGAGAGCCGTTGAACTGTTTGCTGACGAGGGTGTAGGTGCTCTCACCAAGGATGTTTTTGCCGATGGTGGGCTGATTAATATAGGCGAAATACAGGTCCATCCATGGCTCATCGGTTTCCCCCTTTCCTACATCCCTAAGGGAAACATATAGATTAGCAACACTTCCGTCCTCCAGCAGCTCTTTCCAGGTTCGCTTCTCGTATTTCTCGCTTACAACAACTTTGAGTTCTTCCTCCCCTGCCAGGATGCCCCGTTTAAGAGCTACAATTCTGGCGCTCTCCATTATCGTGGCTCCAGCCTGTACAGCCGTCAGAGTGGCCCCGGAGATGGTGTCCACTTTTTTGTACCCATCCACCTCGGTTCCGCCGATTCTGATGCGATCTCTGACGTTTTGGCCGACGTACTGCTCCACGAAATTGATCAGGGCTTCT
>JALUUU010000143.1 GCA_027021185.1 archaeon
TAAGGCCAATCTATGCGTATCCTATCCTGGACTGGAGGGCTCCCCGATGGATCTCCGGGTGCTGGGCCAGCTCCTCGAGTACCTTGAGGGGGTGAGCGACGAGAGGATCGTTGTGGATGCCTGCCCTTCAGGGGAGGGTGTTCTGAGGCGGTACGAGTCCGTGGGGGCCATGGATGTGTGCAGCTACTACGGGGCGGAGGTCGTTGATCTCAACACCGACGTGCACATCCCAGTGAAGAGGGAGCTTAAGCTGCTGAGGCATATTCGGGTTCCGCGGACTATCCTGAAGGCAGATCTCCTGGTGAACCTCGCCTTGATGAAGACCAGCGAGCTTGCTGGCGTTTCCCTGGGACTCAGGAACCTCCTGGACATCCTGCCCGGGAGCTCATCTTATTACTCTGAGAGGATGGACGAGGCGATCTGCGACGCCCTGAGGATAAGGAGGCCTGATCTCAGCCTGATAGATGGGATGGTGGCCGTGGAGAAGGGGCGTCCCCGGAGGATGAACCTGGTCCTGGCCAGCACTGATCCGGTGGCCCTGGACGTCGTCGGCTGTAAGGTCATGGGTATAAACCCGGGGATGGTGGAGTACCTGGTTAAGGCGGGCTTCTATAACCTGGGGGAGACATTGCTCCAGAAGATAGATGTGGTGGGGGAGAGAATAGAGAAGGTGCGGGAAAGATTCATGTATCAGACCTTTTGCGAATCTGAATAACACCGGGTAACTTATAAATGACCGCCAGTTGAGCTTATTTCAAGTATGAAGACGAAACAAGTTCATTTTGGCGGTCGAATAAGGGATTATGTTTCCTGCATACTTAAATCTTCCGTTGGCAGGGATTCTGACAAGCTCCTTCTCTATGCCGACGGCCTCGCCTCGATGAAGAAAAAGGGTATAACAGCTATGATTCGGGCTTTAAATGCGCGTTTTTACACATCAACCATATCCAGAACGCTGAAAAGAGGGCAACCCAGGCTTGACTGGTTTAAACAGCAGCATATCATGCGGGATAGTAAAATCGACAAACGCAGGCGTTACTTCCTAATCCTCGATGACACCGCGGCTAGGAGATACGGCAAAAGCGTGTATGGTTCGGGCTATAACCATGATTCCTGCGTCGATGGCAGGATCTGGAGCAACTGCCTGGTCACCTTTCAGCTCAGGGAAAAAAAGGGCGCTGGACAACGGTTATAGGCTTTATTTACCGGGGAAATACGTTGAAGAACACCCGGATGAGGTTTTTAAGAAGAAAACAGAGCTAGCAGTGGAGATCCTTGAGGACAAACTAAAGGCTTGGGATGGCAGAATCCCACGGAATAGGGTCACGCTACTTATGGACGCCTCTTACGCTGTGAAGCGTGTTCTGGGCCCTGCACGCGAGAAGGGGCTGATCTATGTGGGAAGACTGAAGAAAGACCGCCGGATAAGGCTCTTTTCCAGGTGGATGCGAGTTGAATATTACTTCGAGGCTTATAGGAAGGAGCGGTACTTCACCAGTGAGGGGCTCATGGTTTTCTACAAGGAGGCGATATTGGAGGTTAAGGAGCTGGGGAGGGTGAAGGTTTTCAGGCTGAAGGAAGAGGGTGAGGCGGAGTACAAGTACTACGTGACCAACAAGCATAAAATGACGGCTCGAACATGCTACCGGTACAGGAAGCTCAGATGGAAGATAGAGGACATGCACCGGGACGTGAAGCAGTACCTCGGCCTAGGGAACACCTGCGCATGGAAGAAGGAACCCCTATTGGCGCACTACAGCTACGTGTTCTATCTGTGGCTGCTCTTCGAGAGGTTCAGGGCTGAGCAAGAGCTTGACGTGACCTTTGAGGCGCTATGGTGGGAGTACTGCACAGGTGTAGAAAGGGCGAAGATGCAGAGAATGCAACTAGGAGAACCACCACCCATAGCAGCGCTTTTCAGTTATATTTGAAAATGCAAAAGGTCTGAGAATTTAGGATGGTTCCCATGCCTCTCCTATTGTTGGCTTACTATCTCTCACAAGGAGTAAATAGATGTGAAATACAACTTGGTGAAAGACTGGTTAGAGACTATGTTAAAAGAACTTGCCAATTTACTTGAAAGACTAAAAAGAGAGAATTAAAAAAAGTGAAC
>JALUUU010000144.1 GCA_027021185.1 archaeon
GGGGGGCGCCATGGACGATATCATGGAGGAGAAGAAAATTAAGTTCCTTGAGGAGGGGTTCATAACGGGGCAGGACGGCGTCATCCTGAGGAACTGCATGGAGAAGAACCTGCCCTCCATTTACCTCATGGCGGAGTCCCACTTCGCCTACCCTGACCCGGGTGCCGCGGCGGCGGTTATCCAGGTGATCAACAAGATCCTTGACCTGGAGGTGGATGTTAAGACCCTCCTGGAGAAGGAGGAGGAGATCCGGATTCTTACCCGGGACCTTATGAAGCGCACAGAGGAGAACATGAAGAAGCTTCAGAAGATGCGTGAACAGGAAATCCCGGTGATGTATAGATGAGGAGATGGATGGAGGATATAGACGCCATGCTCAGGGACATTGCTCCTAGCTGGCACTCGGCGGGCTGCCTGGAGCCCCTTATCCACATGAGGGAGGAGGACGAGGAGATCGTTATAAGCGCTGACCTGCCGTGCGTCAAGAAGGAGGACATCGACATTTACTGCACAGAGGATGCCATAGAGATCAGGGCGAAGATGACCAGGGATCTCAGGTTCGAGAGATGGGGCACTGTTCAGAGGGAGATAACCTTCAACTCCTTCAGGCGCTCCATCGCTCTCCCGGCCCAGGTGGTTCCGGAGAGGGCACGGGCCAGTTTTCGCGGCGGCATCCTGGAGATCAGGCTCCCTAAGAAAATCAAGAAAACCAGGATCAAGATCGAGTAATCAATATAGTGAATCAGTTCCATCCAAGGATTTCCTTGATGGCCTGGGCCAGCTCCCTCCGGCTCAGGGGCTTCTCGATCCTTAGGCGGCGATTATCGTCCCCCGGCTCCCCCTTATCCGTGTCCGCCGGGGCGAACCTGGACACCTCTATGTCCGCCCCCTCGGGGAGCCTCTTAACGTACCTGGATACGTGGAGCACCGCTACGGGCGAGTCTAGGACGGTGAATTCCTCCTCTAGGATGCCCTTCACAGTCTGCATTATCTCCTTGCCGTCTTTTACATGCATCTCTCCACGGCTCCTAGGGGTTGCCCGCCAGGGGCGCTATCTTGCTCTTAAACTTGCCCAGGAGGCTCGGGGTGAGGTCCGGCTTCAGGACGTAGTCCACGAGTTCGTCGAACTCTGGGCGCATCATGTCCTCCACCGTGGGCTCCAGGGCGGAGAGCATCACCACTGGTATGGATCGGAGCTCCTCGTCTTTCTTCAGCTCCCTGAGGACCTCCCACCCGCTCATGCCAGGCATCATCACGTCCAGGAGCACCAGGTCCGGCCTATCATCTCCTTCCCCTTCTCTCAGCTTTAGGAGGGCCTCCTCGCCTGTGGCGGCCTCCTCCACCTCCATGCCCTTAGACTCCAGGATCATTCTGACCAGGGACCTTACCTCCTGGTCGTCGTCCACCACCAGAACCCTTACCTTCATCTTCATATCCTCCCTGCCGATGGCTCGGATTCGGGGATGCGCTCCCCTCTGAGGATGAATATGGCGTCCACCTTAGAGACCCCCATCTTTGTGAAGTCCTCCTTGGACAGGGCAGCCTCTGAGGCGGCGGTTTCCTCGCCTGTCACTTTCTCCGTCTGGAGCTGGGGCTGTGGCTCTGATTTCTGGTCGGCCAGGGCCACCAGAGGCATGAGCACCAGCGCTGCTCCAAGCACGAGGAGGACGGCCTGGAAGAGTTCCTGGTTCCTTATCTCCTGCATCATCCCCTGCTCCACCTCCTCTTTCTCTTCCGGAGGTTCAGGAGGGCGGCTATGCCCCATATGAATCCCATGGCTATGCTGGCCATGAATGTTTCAAGGTCTTCAAATCTCTTCTTCCTCATTTTCACCGAGTAAAAGTAGGGATATACCTATGCATGAGGAAGACTAAAAAAACAGGTAAAGCATAGGTAAAGAAAGGTTTAAACTAGAAGAAGGCTCTCCCGTGGTCGGTGACCTCCAGGGCCTTGTACCGCCCCTTTTTCTCGTCTCTTAGGAGCCCCATGGATTTCAGGGTTTTAAGCCTCTTAACGGCAGTCACCTTAGTCACCCCGAACTTCTCCGCCACGTCCCTGTGGTAGGGCTTCCTGCCTCTCTTGTTCTCCTCGTAGACGTACTCAAGGATCTCG
>JALUUU010000145.1 GCA_027021185.1 archaeon
ATCGTGGGCCGCGACCTTCACAAGGAAGACACCCGATATGTTCCGGAGCTCGTAGGAATAGCAATCCTTATCTCCTTCACATCCTCCATCCTCCTAGCCTACCTCTACCTCCAGGCATCATTTCTCCTCCTCACTGCCGCAGCCGTCCTCCTGGTCGGGCTCATGGGCATCCTGGATCACTACCGCCCCCTTACTCCAAGGGAGAAGATCCTCGGCCTGGGCGGAATAGGCCTCCTTTTCTACGCACAACCAGGCGGCCACGGCATCCTCTTCCTACTGCTGATACCCCTTCTCTTCATGGCGGTGTGCAACTTCACCAACATGCTCGCCGGCCTCAACGGCCTTGAGATAGGCGTAGGGGCCATAGCCTCCGCGGGAATAGCCCTTGCAGCCTACCTCACCGCCTCGTGGACGGCCCTGGTGATAGCCGCGTCTATGGCCGCCTCTCTCTTCGCCTTCCTTATCTACAACAGGTATCCCGCCAGGGTTTTCCCAGGGGACGTGGGGACATTGATCATAGGCGCCGCCCTCTTCTCCGCTGTATACATAGGAGAGCTCTACCTTGCGGGGGCCATAATCCTCCTCCCCTACCTCGTAGACGCGGGGCTAAAATTCGTGTCCGCCGGGGTGATGTCCAGGCACGGCCAGAAGCCTACCCTGGTGAAAAACGGAAAGCTTTATCCCCCTCCCGGGGGCAACCTCTCCCTGGTGAGGCTCTTGCTCAGGGTCAGGCCCATGGGTGAAAGAGAAGTGGTGGCCCTTATATGGGGGATTGAGGCGGTTTTCGTGGCAGCAGCGCTGGCGGGGGTGGCGCTGTGATCTGGGTGGACGTTACCAACCTCCCTCACGTCCTCTTCTTCAGGGACTTCATAGCCCGGAGCAAGGCCTTCGTCACAGCCAGGGAGCACTCCTCCCTTACAAAGCTCCTTGAGGCTAGGGGAATAGACTATTTCATCGCCGGCAGACACGGCGGAGCCGATGCCAGGGAGAAGCTCCTAGAGAGCGCCAGGCGGATCCAGGCCCTGGCCAGGATCCTGCCTGAGGGCGTCGACATAGGCGTAGCCAAGCACTCCGTGGAGCTCCCGAGGGTTGCCTTCGGCCTGGGCTTCCCATGCCTCCAGGTGGTGGACAACGAGTACGCGGAGCATCAGAACAGGCTCACCCTTGCCCTGTGCACCAGGATCCTCGTGCCCAGGGCCCTGGATCACAGGCTCCTGCTGAGGCAGGGCGCCGAGAAAAAGAGGATAACCCGCTTCAACGGCCTGTGCGAGCTGGCCCACATCAGGGGCTTCGTCCCCAGGGATCCCGAGGTAAAAGGGGACTACATCCTGGTCAGGCCTGAGCCGTCCCACGCGGCGTACTTCAGGGAAAAAGACAGGACCCAGGAGCTCATCAACGCCCTGGCGGAGGCGGGGCACAGGGTGGTGGCCCTGCCCAGGACGAGTAAGAAGTACAAGCACGCCGTATCCCCAAGGTCTCTAGACTCTCTCAGCCTTATCTACCACGCCAGGGTCTTCGTCGGCGGCGGGGGGACCATGAACCGGGAGAGCGCTCTCCTGGGAACGCCGGCTATATCCTACTACCCCCAGGAGCCCCTTGGGGTGGACAGGTTTTTGATGCGCAGGAAGCTCCTGGTGAGAGGCAGAATAGAGGATATCCCCTCTCTGGTGGAGGAGCTCGCCGAGAAAAAGGACAGCCTAAGGAGGAAGGCGGAGCGCCTCAGGCAGAGCCTCGAAGACCCCATAGAAGCCCTGGATAGGGAGGTCAGTAGTTTAAGGGATCTGTCTTCATGAACTCCCTCATCACCACTGTGGCGTAGCTTCCCTTGGGAAGGGTGAAGCTGGCGGCGAAGGCCTTCTTCCCCGGGTTGATGTCGTCCTCATCAGCGGTAATATCTATTTCTGTCTCGATGCAGGCTTCTCTGCGGTAGCCCCTGGTGCTGTACTCGGGCATACTCCTTATCCAGAAATTCTTTGGAACTATCCCCTCCTCCTCAAGGACCTCCTTCTCCAGCTCCCCCAGGGGGCCGTCTCCCGGATGGGTTTCGTATCCGAAGAGAGAAATCTTCAGCCCCCTGAAGTCTATCCCAGCCTCGATGGCCCTGCTAAGGA
>JALUUU010000146.1 GCA_027021185.1 archaeon
ATAAGGTTCATAACCTGACCCCCGGCATTCAGCGCGGAGTAGCGTCCCCTGCCGCACGGGCTTTAAAATTGCCCCGCTGAGGTAGTAATCCATTCCGCGCTGGAAACTCCCCTCAGTAGCCAGCTCACGTATACGGGATTCATCCATCTTAGCACCTCACACCGTCGGACATGGTGGAGTACCGGTCCTTCTCGGTTATACATCGGGTGGAGCTGTCCTCAGAGCATCCCCGCCCTTCACCCCATTCCTGGGGGAAGGTCTTCAGCATCTCTTTTATCGCGTTGTCGGCAAGGCCCAGGGAGGTAAAGGCATGACCGGGACCACCCCATCGGAAGAGCATGCCGCCCCGATCTCCCCGGCCAGCCTCTGCAGGGCCACTATCTTCCTATCCTTTGTAAGATAATTGGCGGAGCCAGCCGCCGGACCGTCATCTAGGTTAAAACCCCACGCCAGAACTTTTTTAATGGCTGTTTCGAAACTAAGCTCCAGTTCGTAGCAGAGCCAGTTCAGCATGGTCATCTCCTCCTGGGGCAAGAGATTCAGGCCTGATCAGGCCTTCAGGCCCCATAGGCACACATCCCAACCCTGGGAGAGTTGACTACCGGCAGGAGCATCTCCTCGCCGCATTCATGGTTAGAGGCGCACTCCTGGCAGAGCCATCCCTCACCTTCATAGATGCACTGGGCACACACCCAGACGGCCTCCTTACCGCAGGTCTGGCACAGTATTAAAGGGGGCTCGTTCCTGGCGAGCAGCCTCACCGACCTCCTTTCAGCATCTCTTTCCCCATCCGAGACCACCTCCAGCACAAGGTCGGTGGTGGTGCCGAAGTCGTACTGATGGTAGAACTCTTGGCCCTGGTAGAGAAGGCTCCCTAAGAGCACGTCCAGCCCATTCTCTTCCCCCTCTGGATAGGAGATGTAGGTTTCACCATCTATCTCGAAGGCGCTTAGGTGGCCGCAGCACTCCAGCCAGACATTCCTCAGGAACATGTCAAGGTCCTCAAGCCTGGCGTCAGAGGCGGCCTCCAGGTACATCCAGTACTCGCTGGAGTATCTCCCTTCTACTTTCAGTATGAACACCTTTCTTTTCGCTGTCCCCGGCCCATCCGTCCTGCAAGAGGCGAGGTGTCTCGCCATCTTTCTCTTGCTGAACACGCCGCCGCAGAGGGCGCATCTGCCCTTCGTCATTTTTATCTCCACCTGTGCCGGATAAAATTTAGAGGGTTTAGTATAAAAAATATCCGAAAATCAAAGGGCTCATCGGTAAATCCACGCTGAGGTCTCTCTTTCACCAAGTCCAGGATCCATGGGGCCTTAAGTATTTTCCACCAAGGCTTCTCCCCCCCTGGCATAGTTGATAATTCTCCTTGGTCTATCATGGATTTAAGTGCCCAATGCCACTCCCCGGGGGAAGTTATCTCATCCAAAAAAAATGCATGCACTTTTTATTTCCGACATATCCCTCAATTCTAAGTAAGTCTCTAAGACCTCTAGCAGCTCTTTGTAATCGGCAAGCTCCTCACAGTTAAAGTAGAATAAGCTCCTGGGGTCCGCTTTCTCAGGAAGCTTTCTTATCAAGAGCCTAACCGCCGATGTCTCTCCACCCTGCCTCGGGCCAAGGCAGACTCTCTTGCGAAAAAGACCAGGGGGCCTACTAGTTCCTATACATCCCCAAAGGCTACCCCCCCCTCTTTGCACGGGATGAGTATTAGCGCCTTCATATCACTCAAACTCACCAGTCATAACCCTCGACCAGAGCATCTAATATACAACGTGCCAATGGCACGATTAAAAAGCTATTGCAAAGAGTCCAGGATGCTCATGCCCCGACTTTTTCGACAACCCTTGCGAGGGTTGCCTTTATCTCGTCTATCTCCTCATAGAGCCTTGCTATGTCCCTAGCAAGGTGATCTTTCAGGGCGTCCCTAGTTTTCTTCCCCTCTTCTTTAATGGCCTGAATGGTTTCAGCTTGTTTTTCTAGCATGGAGTCTTGTTTTTCTAGCATGGAGTCTTGTTTTTCTAGCATGGAGTCTTGTTTTTCTAGCATGGAGTCTTGTTTTTCTAGCATGGAGTCTTGTTTTTCTAGCATGGAGTC